>CAYTPS010000042.1:7843-19586 GCA_964439245.1 uncultured Pirellulaceae bacterium
CGGATTCAGTTTTCTGGTTGTAGACCGCCAATGCAACCACCGAACCCACGTTGTAAAACAGTACAACCGGAGCAAGTGCTAATAGCACTGCCGATTCGATGGCCTCTCTTTGGTCGGTCGGCAAGTCGTATATCAAGAACAAGACCAGTGGCAGGCCGATGAATGCTAGGTTTCCTCGGAACGAGGCCTGCATGATTGCGCCACGCTCATAGGGACGCGTCTTCGCGACCCAAGTTGCTAACCAGCTAACGACTGCGGTAAGGCATACGGCTGTCAGAAGTGTATTGAGAATCAGATTTGCAGAACCGGAGCCAGTAGTGGCGCTGGCCAGTTTGTAAAACAAGAACAGCGGCAAAGCAAAGAAGTACGCGAACCGGTTAAACGCTTGAGTCGTGTCTCCTGTCAAAAACGACTGCCGGCGCAGTACCATTCCTAAAGCAATGACCGAAAAGATTGGGACTAGGCTGTTGAGGATTTGCATAAATTAGTTAGTCGGCGGTCGCAGCGCTGTTGCTTCAAAATAGTAGTCTCCATTTTGAGATGTTGTATCCTAATCGAACGCTTGCTGGTATCCGCGATTCTGTTCCAATAGAATCAACACTCACATTGGTTTCTTGATCCGTTAGAATCGGCAGATATTCATGAAACACGGTATTTTTGTGGCGTTTGTCTATTTGGCGATAGACTTGTCCATCTTCAGTGCGGCTTGGGCACAGTCGGTACCCAAAAGAGGTGACTCGCAACTGTCACCTCTGATCTCGGTATCCGCTTTGGCGGAGAAGATTGAGGCAGGAGATGAAATTTGTCTAATTGAAATCGGCGACAAACGAGAACGCTACGAACAAGGGCATATCAAAGGCGCCCATTTTCTTCATTGGGTCGATGACATCATCGATCCACGGCATAGCGATCGTTACAACATTCCTGACCAGGCTTCGATAGAAGCATTGCTGAGTAAGCTTGGTGTGACGAAAGACTCTCACATCGTAGTTTACGACCGGTTTGCCAATCGGCTTTCCACAAGAATGTACTGGACTCTCAACTTCTTTGGTCATGACACCGTTCAAGTACTCGACGGTGGTTTCCCGAGTTGGTCTAACAGTCAAGTAATCACAGGGGTTTTGCCCATGGTCGAACGTACAAACTATAAAGTCACAACCGTTCAACAAGATTTGCGGGCGAATGTTCAACGCGTCGAAAAAGTTGTCCAATCTTCCAGCGGAACACTGATCGATGGCCGACCGGTGAAGCAATATACCGGAGAAGAGCCGGGGGCTGTTTTCCACACCAGCAAATCGCATCAAAACAAAGGTCACATTCCCGGCGCGGTGAACATCCCTTGGAAAAATCATCTGAAAAAGGACGGGACGTTCAAATCGGTTGCCGAATTGAAAGAGATGTATCGTGCCGGCGGTATAGACTCTGACGGGCCCATTATCACCTACTGCAACGAAGGGCTGCATGCGGCGTTGCCTTGGTTCGTCGCCAGCGCCCTTTTGAAATGCAAAAACGTAAGCCTTTACGATGACTCGATGGCCGAGTGGGCCAATTCCGATCGCCCCGTTCTGATGGCGATCCCAGAAGACTGAAGCGTAAGCTACTTCACGATTTTGTTTGACTTTGCAGTCTTGTCGGACGAAGATAGAACCCAATTACTCTTTGCGGTATTACAACTCTTTTCGGATTGACTTATGCAATGCAAGCAGCCTGAATTCCTCAATGGGGTGCAACTCACGTCGTTGGTCGTTGCTGCGTTTGCTCTTTTGATATTATCGGGGTGTGCCCAAAAGGAACAGGCAGAGAAAACTCCTGCTTCGCCGCCGAATGTTTCCGTCGATTTCAAGGGCCCGGGAAATCGCGTCGATGCATCTTTTCAGGGATTGTCTCCCGAGTAGTCACTCACATTTTCTAAAGGGCCCAGATGCACAAACGATCTGGATTTACGCTTGTCGAATTGCTGGTGGTGATTGCCATCATAGGCATCTTGATCGGCCTTTTGCTTCCGGCTGTTCAACAGGTCCGTGAGGCTGCGCGACGAACGGAGTGCCTCAATAAGCTGAAACAAATTGCGTTAGCCGCTTTGAACTTTGAATCGGCTCACATGACGTTTCCGCCAGCAACATTGGGCGAGGGAGGTAATCCTACACGCGACGAGGCCTTGGCCAAACTAAATACTCATCAAGGAACGTCTGCCCTGGTTGCGATATTGCCGTTTGTTGAGCAGGAGAATTTGTCCCTTCTGCTTGATCCTTTGGCCGCAGACGCACGCAGCTTTTTGCCCGACGGCGGATATTCGCTCGGCCCTCCAGCATTCAATTGGCTCAACGGAAAATCAACATCGACATCACCCGGTCGTGACTCAGGCGTAGGGTATGGTCTGTCAGAACAGCCGGCAGTTTGGCTTTGTCCTTCCGATCGGCAGCCGACTCGGCGAGAAGCGTTTGCCATTCTAGTTTATGGCAACGATGCTCTAGTCTCGTCATTTATTCTCAAAGCTGAACCAGAAGATGAGGAGTTAGAAAATGCATTGGTTGCCGATCCAGAATTTGGTTTGACCAATTACTTGGCCAATATTGGCGCGGTTCCTGTCACGACTTCCCCCGGGGCTGGGGCAGAACAATGGCGAGGCTTCCATGGTCCATTGAGGAACCGAGAAGCAGACGCCGTCGATCAGATCGCTGACGGATCCTCCAATACCCTACTGTTTGGCGAGAGCGTGGGCGACAACCAAGACTTGGATAGGCGTTGGAGTTGGGTGCTGGGCGGCGGCGCGGTTACTTTTGGGACAGGAGCCGGAGGGTTGGAGTCAACTTTTGGCAACCATGAAAATTCACGGACCTACCAGTTTGGTTCAGGTCATACGACGGTTAATTTTTCACGATGTGACGGATCAGTCGCAGCGTTGGATCGCAATATCAGCAAAAGGGTTATCCAGCGATTGGGCGGGGCGGCAGACGGTCGACCAATTGGCAATGATTTTTAGTCTTTGCCGATGAACTTGCCCAACAAAATATAAATGACGTAAGAATGCTCAATGGCAGCTCGTCCCACAATACCGGGTAAACGTCACAATTCGTTTTGTATAAGAAATAAGACCGTCATGCCGAAAAACTCTAACGCCAGAGGTTCACGCACGGCCACCGCTTTCGGCCTTCTTATCCTGTTGGGCTTTATGTTGTTCGGGATTCTCATCGCCAATCAATTGGTGGCGCGAAGTCCACAGTCCACCGGAGATGAGATTCGCAAACTCGAATCGACAGGCGCTATTGATTATCTAAATTTGGTGTCACGCTCGTCAGAAGTAGTGGATCGCTCTTTGGACGCGATCGAGAGAGACTGGCATCCGGGGTCGGCGATCATGCTGGTCGAAATTGCGAGGTTTGTTCCCGCTCGGTCAACCTTGGCCAGAGTGTTTGAGATTTTAGAAGCCAAAACAGAACAGAATTTTGGTCCTGATTTGGATGCGTGGCATCAGTGGATTTGGAGTCAAAAATCCGAACCTCATCCCGGATATGCTGAATTCAAAAGTAGGCTTTATTCACGAATTGATCCGAGTTTCGCAGAGTATTTTCAAGACGCCGACAAACGGACAATTCGATTGGATCAAATTCAATGGGGCGGCGTGAAGCGTGATGGAATACCGCCGCTGAAGAACCCAAAAATGTTAGCAGCATCGGACGCCGACTATTTGAGCGATACCGATGTAGTGTTTGGGATCGATCTCAACAATGATGCTCGATGTTATCCGAAACGGATCCTAGCTTGGCATGAGATGTTCAAAGACACTATCGGTGGCGAATCAGTTTGCGGCGTTTACTGAACGCTCTGTGGTGCTCTGATCGTGTATCAGACTCAGCTCGATGGTAAGCACTATGAATTGGGAACCAGTGGGTTTCTCTATAGCTCCAGCAAACTCATGTATGACCATGAGACCACGTCTCTTTGGTCGACGTTGCAGGGTGTGCCTGTCGTCGGAGCGCTGGTTGGTGAGAAGATTGTTCTGAAGCAGCGTTATGTAGTCACCACCACTTGGGGCCAATGGAAGAAGCGCCATCCGGATACGAAAGTTCTGTCTTTGGAGACTGGACATAACCGCAACTATGACGAGGGAGTCGCCTATCAGAGATACTTTGCAACTGACGAGTTAATGTTCAAAGTACCCGGCCAAGACAAGCGGTTGCTAAATAAAGATTCCGTCGTTGCGCTGCGTGACGAAAGCAGCCAACTGGCAATTGCCGCGAAATTCCTTGCAAAGAATCCTGTCTATTCTGACAAACTGGGCGATCAAGAGCTTGTGGTGTTGACCAATGAAGTAGGCGCCAACCGCGTTTATGTTTCCACCGGTGTCGTTTTCAAGAGTTACGATGGAGAGAACATTGCCACTGACGACTCCGGAACCCAGTGGACAGTCAACGAATCAGAATTGACCGCTGGAACGAAATCGCTTTCTCGTCTGCCGGCTCATCGGGCATTTTGGTTTGGCTGGTCATCTCAGTTTCCCGACACGCGCCTGGTCAAGTAAGTGACGAGTAGGGGATCGAACTGCAATCGAGGCGTTAGAATCGCTACAGTCGTAAATAAGTAGATTGCAGCGAGCGGATTTCGATCGATTGAACGCGGGCATGGGGCGAAAATTAGCCAGGGCCAACCTACGAGCTAAGTTTTGCTCGTTAGTGAATATCCGCTTTTAGGTGGCCAAGATGAGTTCGGTAAAACGGCCTGTAACAAGATGCCAAAATCTACTGCGTGGCTGCGCGCTTGCTGCAGCGATTGTGTTGCTAAGTGGTCGATGGGCAGTTGCCCAAGTATTGTTTGTCAACGGCCAGTCTATCCAAGATCACGTTGCCGAATTGAAATCCCAAACGATTCAGAGGGACAGCCACGGTTATATCGTTCCTACCGCTGCCCAGTTGTCCGACTTTCGCAACTTGGCCGATGGTTTGAGAGACGCCCAATCGACAGCCGATCTTGAGTTGTTGGTGCCAGAGGCGACAGGGCTGGGGTATGACGTGGTCGTGCTGAATGATGCTGACAGTAATTACTTCGGATTGCAAGAGTCATCGCCCGTCGCCACCAGAAAGGGCTGGGGTAGTTTCTTTCTTCGACAGAACGCCACCAACGATGCTTTGGTGGAGGTGGTTCATCCACTTGGAGACATTAATACGCCAGAAATTTCAGCGCAAGTGTATGCCGAAAGTGGCGCGAGGGGATTCTTGTTGGCCGGTGCGCATCGCAATGCCAATGGTCTGGGTACGGCAGATGTGGCCCATCTAGATCAGTCAATCTTTCAAGAGGTTCACGAGTCGTTCGCTGATAGTGGGACTGAATTGTCGGTATGGCAACTTCACGGGTTCAATATCGATGGTCATCCCGCATTTCCAACGGGCGCCGACGCCATTATCAGCAATGGAATTGGCAGCGTGAGTTCAATCGTGTTGGGACTAGACCAAGGCATCGATGCACTTGGAGATGATTGGACCAGTTACACTTTTAATTCTCTCGACGTCGATGATGCGCTCAACGTTGCCACCAACGGCGACATTGAGGGATCTCAGTTCAGTGGATTGGCTGGAACCACAAACGTTCAAGGACAGTACACAAACTCGGTTGGTGGAGAATTCATACACATCGAATTGGAGCAAAGTTTCCGAATCGATGGCGGCCAAGCCAGTCGGTCGTTGATATCGCAAGCGATCGCCAACGCAATCATCTCGGCAGTCGCGGTACCTGAGCCCAGTTCGCTTGCCATGGTGGCAATGTTGGGCCTGTGTTTTGTCGGGCAAAGACGAAGAGAGACGTAGTTTTCGATATGCGAGAGTCTGCCGGAAAACTGGCATCTGGCCGGTTGCAAGAATGGCACCAGTCGCTAGGCATGTCGACCAAGAGCGGCGTCCCGATATTGATGCTGCGAATCTTAGGTGGTGGTTTCGCTCCATTTTCGATTGGAATGGTGATCCTTGTGCTCGGCTGGCACCGTCATTTCAAACCAACTGGCAGCCGTTTGGTCAGCGGCGTTTTTCAGTTTTCAACATTCATATCTTTGATCATAACCATCTGTTTCGATTTCGGTTTAACTGCAACTTTACGGCGAGCGTGCGTAATGTCACCGGGCGATGGGAAGCCGTCGCCGTCCATGTCGGCGATCACGGTTAGGTAGTAGTCGCCCGGATGAAGATAGGTGAACGTGAACTCAGTTTCTTTGGGGCCAAGTTCGGGAAACAGCAACAGTGTGTTGAGCAGGTCTTCACGGATGTAACCTTTCTGTGTGATGAATCGGCCGCTTTGGTCAACCAGAGCGTCGCGAGACAGATATGCCTGTAGTTTTTTTCCATCAATTAGCTCGGTGCGCTCAACTTCGATCGTCAGCTGTGACAGGTAGGGCATCTGGTCGATTCGGCGCGGGTCTTTCGCAAGCTTACCAAGTTCGACCAGGCTCCGATCGGCTTGCTCCCAAATGTAACTTGCTGACGTCAGAGGATACTCCTCTGCCCATGTTGGCTTCGGCAAGCCACGCGAGAAATCATAGTCGATTACTTTTTTTGGAAAGCCCACAGCCTTGGCAGCATTGGTTGCCAACTCAGGATGCATCCGTGTGCCTTTGAATGCCATGTGCGGCCGCGGCTCGGTCAATCCGAAACGACTTGTGAATGCATTGAACTCGATTGACTCACCACGAAATGTCAATTCCATATACATAATGTCTTTGCCGCCATGTGCATCAACCAGCCGATAGTAGCCCAAATCGCGGCCATACTTTACTTCGTCAAGCACGAAGTAACTTGTGCGATAGATCCCGTTCAGAATGCCTCCGTTGCGAGCCATGATCGTTCTTTTGCCATTGAAGTCAGCGATAAAAAACGAAGTAAAGAGGTTTCCGATCGTGCCACCTTCAAAGATTCCGTGAATGTGCGACGGCGAGATCGGACGAAAGTCGAAGGACATCCAGTCGTAGTTTTCGCCAAGCAGCTTCATCGAACCCACCCAGTGGCCCTGTGTGTACTCGAGCATCTCAAAGCCCTGCTCATTGATGTCGACGACATTGATTTTCGGCCGAGTGAATTGCTGCTTCTGCTTTTTCTCAACCGCTGGCTTGGCTTGGCCTTGGTTGATATAACCTTGATCGGCCCACACTTGAAACAGCCGCCGCATGTATTTTGGCATTAGCCCATTGGGCGGCATCGGCTTATCAGAGTCGTTGATACGTTTGAGAAGGTCGCCTTCCTTGGTGTGCTTGAGAACGTCTTCATAGCTCGTGAGTACAAATTCGCCTTCTGGGTTGTTGCCCGCGTGACAAGTTGTGCAGAAGTTGTTGACAATCGGACGGACGTCGTTCGTGTACGAAACCTCATCGGTAATTGTCTCACCAGAAACCTGTGCAATAGCCCCGGAGCAACTCAGCAAAAGTAAAATCAGTGACAGAAGGTTTGCGTCGGAGAATTTGGCAAACATGATCATGGTCCTACGAAGGCACTACTGTTTGGTTCTTTCGGTTCCAGTAGCCAAAAGAGGGCTACGGTCAAGCTTCTCCAAAACTAAATTTTCAGCCGAACTACTTCGTGTCCGTTGGCATCAACGGAACTCTCGGCTCTTTGGCAAGCGAGAACGTAAGTCGCTCGTACCAAGAGTCTTCAGAGTTCACCATTTCTTGGATGTTCTTCCAAATTTCAACTGGCGGACCGAACTCGCGCCAATCGATCGTTAGCACACGAACGCCACGGCGACGCATCTCGCTGAGTAACTTTTGATAGTTGTCGTAAAGTTGTTGCAAGTAATCCAACGGCACCCCGTCTTCTTGACTGCGTGCGCGGGAAGCCATTCTTTCGTGGCACTCTTCAGGTGAGACGTCCAAGTAAACAAAAATATCTGGCGGCATGACGTCACGACTCATGTTGCGGTACATGTCGACGTATAGATCATATTCCTCGCGCGTCATGAAACCGCGCTCCATCGCCGTCGTGGCAAAAACGGTGTCGCCGTAGATCGGGCGGTCTTGAACGACGACAATACCTTGATCACCCCAAGCCTGTTCTACTGCCAAGCGGTGCTGTTCGTAGCGCTGACAAAGCATGAACATCTGCATGGCGAATCCGCCACCAGTGTTGGTCCCGCTTTTCAAGTCTTCGTAGTAACGCTGCAAGAAGTGGTTGAACTTAGGATGGTGAGTGGGCTCTTCTAGGACCCGCGCTGGCCATCCAGAGGACGTGGCGGCAGAGGCGATCGCGTGACAAGCATTTGATTTGCCGGCGCCAATGTTGGCATCAATTGTGATGAACAAGCCGCGTTTTTCGCCAGTACTTCCCATACCCATATTGTTTCTCCGTTGCAGAATTCCAAACCATCAAAACAGCAAATTGCAGCACCTGAACTGCGTGCCATATTGCTAGCTGCTTAAGCTATCGTGCTAACCCAAAGCATGCAAGCGCTTTCGTCAAATCGAGGTGACCGAATCCTATTTCCCGAGAAGACACGGTTAAGGCATGCCGATTATCCGAAACATTTGGGAAACGCGTCGTGCTATTTGGACGTCAACAGATCCACATAAGCACAATCGATCAGTGCTTCAGGGTCGACCTTCAGTTCCGCCAGTAATCGCTGAGCTTCCGCTTGGCCATCAGCGATGTCGTCATCGTCGGATAAGACGACTTCTAGCTCTAAAAAATCGCCCAGCGTTTCAACCCGGTCCAAATGAATCCTAGTTCGACCAACTAGGTACAGCAGGCGCGTCTTTTCTACCACTGCGCATTGACCGAGCGATTTCGACAGTGTCTGGCGGAGTGCTTCGGGGCGGTCCGTTTCACAGATGTAATATTCGGATGTTGTTGGCCCCGTTTGATCCGGACGCTGATAGGCGATCAGTTGCCCGCGCTCGGCAGAAAAGATTCGCAGTTTTAGCCGGCCGTTCTGGCACTGAAAGAAGACATCGCGCTGAACAATGGTTTCACCCGGTTGCGAACTCAAACGCTTTGCGATTTCAACCTGTTGATCGAAGTCGACCAAGCGCGCCTTAAGTTCAACGTTTCGTGCCAAGTTCTACTCCTTTGTTTATTCTGTTACCAATTCGCGTGACGCCTAAGTCACCGAGGTGGTTTGGATTGTATCGTCTTGATATCGATGCCGAACAGAAAAACCGTTTTCAAACCCGATCGCAGACGAAGAATTTCTCCACGATACTTCCAAGTTAACTGGAAGATGCTTTCCCGTGAGTATCCAAGATACTAAAGTCAGAGCTGTTGCCGTCTCACGATCTAAAGCTGATATAGAGACAGGTCAAATCTTACCAATCGACAGCCGTTCACAACACAAATGACGAAGCGAAATTTTATGTATCAGAGAATGCTAATTGCTTTTACGGCCATGTTCATTTTGATCAGTGGCCAGTTTCTGTTTGCACAAAAAGATGCCGGCGACTCCAAGGGTTGGATCGACCGGAATAAGAACGGCAAAAGGGATCTTTATGAAGATCCCAAGGCCGCGATCGAGGATCGTATTGCAGATTTGATCGGCCAGATGACCATGGACGAAAAGACGTGTCAGATGGGAACGATCTATGGTTATAAGAGAATTCTCAAAGACCCTGCTCCAACGTAGAAATGGAAGCAAAGAGTTTGGAAGGATGGCATCGGCAATATCGACGAACATTGCAATGGAGTCCGTGACAAGCTTCAGTACGTTGATCACAAATAACATGCCGAACTGCTCAACACGATTCAACGGTGGTTTATTGAAGAAACTCGTCTTGGCATTCCAGTCGATTTTATCAACGAAGGCATCCGCGGAGTTTGTCACGACAATGCTTCGAATTTTCCAACTCAGATCGGCGTCGGTGCGACTTGGGATAAGGATCTTGTGCGACGAATCGGAGAGATCACGGCCAAGGAGGGAAGATCACTGGGTTACAGTAACATCTACTCTCCTATTCTAGATGTGGTGCGCGACCCGCGCTGGGGACGAACGGTAGAGTGTTATGGTGAATCTCCTTACCACGTGGGCGAGCTTGGTAAGCAGCAATGTCTTGGTATTCAGTCGCAAGGTGTGGCATCTACTTTGAAACACTTTGCCACCTATAGCACGCCTAACGGCGGGCGTGATGGTAAAGGCCGAACGGACCCGCAAATCCCGTTCCGCGATATGCATCAAATTTTGATGGACCCATTTGAGAAAGTCATCAAAGAAGCCAATCCCAAAGGAGTGATGAGTTCTTACAACACTTACGACGGAATTCCTGTTACTAGCAACCCGTACTTTCTGACTGAACTGTTGCGCGAGCAGTACGGTTTCAAAGGGTATGTCGTCTCGGACAGCGGCGCCGTTTCCCGGTTGGAAAAGCAACATAAAGCGGCGGCTGATTGGGAGACAGCGATCGTGGAAGCGGTCAATGCGGGGCTCAGTGTGCGTACCAACTTTCAAGACACCAAAAAATTCGTTCTGCCGCTTCGCAAAGTGGTTGCCGAAGGGCGCGTAAGCGAAGAAACGATCAATTCGCGCGTCGAGGATGTTTTGCGCGTCAAGTTTGAGCTTGGTTTGTTTGACAAGCCGTACGTCGAACCAGAGAAAACGGCGGAGATCATTCATATTCCCGAGCACGAAGCTACCACACTCGAGGCGGCTCGCAAAGCGATCGTGTTGCTCAAGAACGACGGCATTCTTCCGCTTGATGGATCGGCCTACAAAACAATTTTGGCGACCGGTCCGTGTGCCGATGATGTGCTTCCTATGATCAGCCGTTATGGTCCAGGAGCTTCGGACGTCATCAGTCCTGTGGCTGGACTGAAAGAATACTTTGGCGACAAAGCAGAAATCCTTCACGCGAAAGGTTGCCATTACTTCGACAAGCTCTTTCCTAAATCAGACGTTATGCCCAGCGTTCCTGATGAAGAAGCTCAGGCACAAATTGATGAAGCGCTCGAACTAGCCGAAAAAGCTGACTTGATCATAGCGTACCTTGGCGACACCCATGACACTGTCGGCGAATCTAAAACCCGACTTAGTCTCAACCTGCCCGGTCACCAAACGTTGCTCGTGCAAGAACTGGCCAAAACTGGCAAACCGATTGTCGTTGTTTTAATGCCCGGTCGCGCGATGTCGGTCAATTGGATTCAAGAAAACATTCCAGGCGTACTCTGTGCCTGGCATGGTGGCGAGAAAGTTGGACAGGCGATTACCGAGGCATTGTTCGGAGAATACAACCCCGGCGGAAAATTACCAATTACTTTTCCTCAAAGTTCCGGTCAGATTCCTCTCGCGTTCCCGCATCGAAATGGTGCTTGGGGTGGTCAAAGCAAGGGCCATGATCCCCATGGCTGGGGCACCTCCCGCGTGCGAGGTCCGCTCTATCACCTTGGCCATGGCTTAAGCTATACCACTTTTGAGTACGACAAAGCCTCGGTCAGTCCGGCCGAGGCCACTGCTGACGAAGAGATTACGATCAGTTGTGAGGTTACCAACAGTGGAGAAATGGATGGTGACAGCGTCGTTCAGTTGTACCTTAAAGATGAAGTGGGGTCGGTAGCTCCCTATTCAAAGTTCCTACGCGGATTCGAGCGTGTGAACTTGAAAGCTGGAGAGACAAAGACGGCAACCTTTACAATTAATCCTAAACGTGATCTCAAAATGTTGGATCGCGCGAACAACTGGATTGTCGAGAGCCGAAAATACACCGTGATGATTGGAGAATCTTCAAGCGACGAAGACGTCAAGCAGACTGCCGAGTTTACGATCAAGTAGTGTCAAGTCTGTGAAGAGC
>CAYTPS010000043.1:0-3884 GCA_964439245.1 uncultured Pirellulaceae bacterium
GTACGAAGAAACAGCGGGTATGGTTCGAAAAAATCTACTTTGCAGTTCTCCTGGCGGCCCACTCAAGAAGCTGGATTTTGCGGTAGGCAGACGATAGACTAGTGGTCCTTCAAACCTGAAATGAATAGTTAGATGGGTGCCGTACTTCACACTTGCGCGAGCATGTTTACGCAAGCGTAAACATGGCCCCCGTCAATTCAGCTCTGACGGACCACTAGAACCGCGATACCAATCGAATAACGATTCTTCATCTTCACTGACCGGCAAATCCATGAAAACGTTTCTTAATTCACTTTGCTTCATTCTGACCGTCTGTATTCTGTTGCCCGGTTGCGAGGCAAAGAAAGCCGCCGAAGAAAAGGCCAAGCCTGAACCGATCATTGGTAAAAAAACGCAGGACATCACGGAGTACGATCCGGCGGCCGGAAAAGTGGTCAGCGAGGGGAAGTACGAGTCGAGCTTGATCAAAAGTGCGATGGGCAACGCACGAGCTTACGGCACAGCTGTGGAGAACATTGAAGTTCCGCGCGTCAACCAGTTGCTTGAAATGTACCGCGCGACAACCGGTGAGTACCCCAAGACCTTTCAAGAGTTCATGGACGAGGTCATTATCAAGAACAATCACAAGTTGACGATGCTGCCTCACGGTTCGTCGTATCAATACGACGTGGAGAACCACAAATTGATTGTGGTGAAGGATCAAGCTGACGAGAAATAATCAAGCAGCCAACGATACCTTTTTGCCCAAGTCTTTCTTTATTGGTTACGAAGATTTCTGTTGCCTGTTGTCAAGATAGTCCTCGATCAACTTAAGTTCAGAGCGCCGCTTAAGGTACAGTATCCAATCGAACACGGCAGACATCCCGAAGAACACCGTCGCGAGCAATAGATAGGCAGAGCTTTCCCACGAGTGGGAATCAGTGAGCAAACTTCTTGCCAAAAACACTCCGGCAATCACCGCAATCAATGCTGGAATTCCAAATCTTAACTTCTGGATTTTCAATTGACGTTTTAGTTGCGGCACAACGCGATTGGGGTTTTTACCGTCTAGCCTGCTCGCAATGTCGTTGATTGACTTCATGTTGTTCTGGCAGCCTACTTGTTTTTCACTTGCCCAACTGATCGGCCAAGAACCCGGCGTCATAGATATGGCGTAGCGAATCGCGAATGACGTTCGAATGAACGCTGACCGCCCTGCCCTGTTTGTCGGTGTAAACGTAGTCGGCCGTCAGTGATTGAATGTTGCCGTCGAAAATTAAACCAACCAGCTCCAGATCCTCGTTCACCACAGGGCTACCCGAGTTACCACCAATAATGTCTGCCGTGCAAACAAAATTCATGCGTGTGTCTCCCGGAATTTTATTTTTGGCTGATTTCCACGATTCTGGCAGCGTAAAATCTTCCTGCCCTAAATGGTTTTGCTCGTGAGCAAATGTCCCGGCAACATCGGTAAACGCCGGGATCGTTTCCCCGCCTACCTCGTATCCCTTCACGGGCCCAAACGCTAGCCGCATCGTGAACGTTGCATCGGGATAGACAGACGTTCCCTGTGTTTGAAACAGCGCGTCGGCGATCTGTGCATAAGCCTGCCGTTCGATTTCGCCGATCTCTTCGTTGATCTTCTGATCGGCACGTAGCTTATCATCTACCAAGACGGCCAATTGAATCAGAGGATCTTGGGAACTGGCAATCGCTGCAGCTCCTCCGGCGGCCAACTGCTTCCGCACCTCTGGGTCGTCGATTTTGGTGCCGCCGATGATCTGAGCCGCTCGTTCCTGCGGGCTTTTGCCATCGAGTATTTTCTGGCACAGCGGATCATCAGAACCACGGATCTCACAGGTACGTGCAATCAGATCGCCAAGCAATAATTGCTGAAGGTTTTTATAGACCGGCGCCGACGAGAACAGCTTCTGCTTCAGTGATTCTCGACCCGAATCTTGAAATTCAGCCAATCGTTCAGCCGACGGCTTCTGATCCTCAGCGGCCATTTGTACCAAGCGCCGCGCGATCTCGAACAAATCGGTTCGCAATGATAGTTTCTCGCGCAGCTGACGGGTCTTGCGCGTTTGCACCTCAGCAATCGCCTTCCACGCCTTAGCGGAACCTTTCAACGCAGCATCGGAGTTAACCGCGTCAAGCAATTTCTGCTCGGCCGCAGCCTTGCCAGCCATCAATGCCGGATCCTGCAAACCCTGCAGCTCACCGAAGTACGCTTTGCGCGCGTTTTGAAACCCAAACAATTGATCGTGAGCGATGCGCTTCTGTTCCGGTCCCTCCAGAGAAAATTGCTGCAACAGGATTTCGCGTCGGCGAATGAAGTCCAACGTCCATGGCAGTCGCACGTCGCGCTGATAGCGCAGTGCATCCATCGTAAAAATTCGGCTGGTCCTTCCCGGGTTCCCCGCCACAAACACTAGCTCGTTTTCTGCGGGACCATTTTTTGACCATTTAAAGTAATGCTCAATCTGGGCAGGTTTGTCATTTTCGTAGACGCGAAAGATGCATGCGTCGAGGTTGTATCGTGGATATTCAAAATTGTCTGCATCGCCACCGAAGAACGCGATCGATGCCTCCGGTGCCCAAACCAACCGCACGTCGGTAAATTTCTTGTACTGATAGAGGTGATACTTCCCGCCACCGTAAAGCGTCACAACATCTGATCTCAATCCACTCTCTTTAGTGGCGGCGGATTCAATTTCGCCAATTCGAGCTCGTCGTACTACGGCCGCTTCGGCGGCGGGCAAGTCATTCCCCACCGCTGCATTGACTTTTTCAGTGACGTCGGTGATTTTCAACAACTGGTTCAACTCCAGATCAGGAGCCTTCAATTCCTCGTCAGGCGTGCGTGCTAGGAAGCCGTCTTTGGCATAATCGTTTTCTTTGGTGCTGAGTTTATACAGCGTGTCAGATCCGACGTGATGGTTGGTCAGCACCAACCCGTTAGAGGACACAAACGACGCGGAACCGCCAACATTAAACCGCACGCAAGATTTCATTAAATGGTCGGCCCACCGCTGATCGGGTTCGAAGCCGTGTGCCGCTTTTAGGTGCTCAACAGGAAGACGATTGAGCAACCACATCCCCTCGTCGGCCAACAGTGATTCAGCGGAGAACAAACCACAAACCAATATTGTGACGACCGAAAAAAAGGCCCTAGCCGATCGCAAAACAACAGCATTGCGGCTTTGAACTTGGTGATACATGG
Source organism: uncultured Pirellulaceae bacterium (assembly GCA_964439245.1). Classification (GTDB taxonomy): domain Bacteria; phylum Planctomycetota; class Planctomycetia; order Pirellulales; family Pirellulaceae; genus Mariniblastus. The sequence continues at coordinate 3,206 of CAYTPS010000043.1, forward strand.
TAACTCTCGACAGGAGGTCTGAACAAAAAAACGAAATACAGCCGGGACCGACGAAAGCACTATTGTCGGAAGTGGTCAGCGGCTTGTTAAGGGGACGGTGGCATTTTGGAAAACGGTCAAGCGCGATAAGATGAAGTCTCGGCCATTGGAAACGCGCGGCAAACGATTGCCCCTGCCCATCGGCCAAACATCAATTTTTCCGACGATCACCTTTTTTGAATCCGGTTTATCCATGAATACTGTCGTCCGTCTACCTGAGCGCTCCGAAGTCAATGTCAACGACACGTGGGATCTGACGTTACTTTTCCCTGATGATAGCGATTGGGAGAAAGCTTTCGAAGAATTTGAATCTAAGATTGATGGCTACGCTCAATTCAAAGGAAAATTAGCCGAAAGTGCACAGACGCTTGCCGAGTGTTTGAAATTTGACGGCGAGCTTGAACGATTGGGAGAGCGGCTGGGCAACTACGCTTTTCTGAAGATGGCCGAGGACCAGACCAACGGCGATTACCAAAAACTCATGGCTCGCCTGCAGAGCGTTGCCACCAAAGCCGGTGAGGCCGGTAGCTATGTTCGTCCAGAAATCATGGCGATTGACGATGCGAAGATGGAAGAATTTCTAACCGCTCCGGAAATGGAAATCTATCAGTTGATGATAGAGCGTCTAACGCGATACAAA
>CAYTPS010000043.1:3894-18825 GCA_964439245.1 uncultured Pirellulaceae bacterium
TACAAAAAATTCACCTTGAGCGAAAAAGAAGAGCAGTTGCTGGCGATGCAAGGCGAGATGGCTGGCGCGACTGACCGAATTTTTCGGCAACTGCACGACGCGGATCTCAAATTTGGAACGCTTGAAGATGAGGACGGCAACGAAACCGAACTCTCCCCGAGTACATTTTCACAGTTCCTCATCTCGCCCAAGCGTGAGGTTCGCAAGAAAGCATTCCATCAATTCTACGAGCAATTTACAGGTCACAAAAACTCACTGAGCGCTATTCTCGCCGGTTCAATTCAAAAAGATGTCTACTACGCTCGGGCGCGTGGCTACGACAGCGCCTTACACAGCGCACTCTACGCCGACAACGTGCCGCAATCCGTTTATGACAACCTAATTGGTGCGGTGCGGAAAAACTTACCGTCGTTGTACAAATACTACGATCTGCGGAAACGCAAAATGGGCTTGGACGACATCCACCACTACGACACCTATGTGCCGATTCTTAGCGACATCGAAATCGAGCACACATGGGATCAAGCGGTTGACGTGGTTTGTCAATCGCTCTCTCCGTTGGGAGACGAATATGTTTCGGTACTGAAGAAAGGACTCGCCGGCCGCTGGTGTGATCGCTATCCCAATGCCGGCAAACAAAGTGGGGCCTTTAGCGCCGGATGTTTTGATAGTGAGCCCTACATTCTGATGAACTACAAACCCAAAGTGCTCAACGATGTGTTTACCCTCACGCACGAGGCAGGACACTCAATGCATTCCTACTACTCAGTGAAGCATCAACCGTTTGAGTATTACTCGTACACGATCTTCGTCGCCGAAGTCGCAAGTACATTCAACGAACAACTGTTGACGCAACACATGCTTGACCAGGCCACCGACGATCGGCTGAAAGCCTATTTGATCAACAACGAAATTGACTCGATTCGCGGAACGATCATTCGCCAAACCATGTTCGCTGAATTTGAGAAACTAACCCACGAGATGTGCGAAAACGGACAACCGCTGACCGTCGATACTTTTCAAGAGGTCTACGGGCAACTGCTGTCAGACTATTTCGGACCAGAATTCAATATCGATGAAGAACTGCAGCTAGAGTGTTTGAGGATTCCACACTTCTATCGCGCGTTCTACGTCTACAAATATGCGACAGGGTTGTCCGCGTCGATCGCGCTGAGCCAACGTGTGACAGGCGGTGGCAAAGCTGAACTAGACGACTACTTGAGCTTTCTCAAAGGCGGCTGTTCGAAGCATCCGCTGGATCTCCTGCGCGATGCTGGCGTTGATCTCGAGCAACCTGAACCTGTCGATACGGCTTTGCAACGCTTCGCCGATTTGGTAGATCAATTGGATAAACTCCTTTAGGCGGCGGTTGGGCTGGTCAGAACATAGCATTGCGATTGCCCAGCCCTCCCATTTGCCCTCTCTGTTAACTTTCATTACTTGGAAGCCAATGTTCAGAATTACCCGCTCTTCGCTTTTGGCAAAAATTCTGACCGGTGTGCTGCTAGTTTTGCTGGCAACAGCGACTGCTTCAAACACTTTTGCCCAAAAGAAAAAAGGAACCGACTGGCGGGCAAAACGCAAAGTGCTGGACCGCGCACTTAATGATGAACTTCAAGAGATTGCGTTTTGGTGCCGGGAATCGGGAATCCCTCAGCAAGTACCGCAGACTTTCGAGATTGCTCAGAAACGGGATTTGCGACGTCAGTACATTTATCTGCCGACCACAAAGAAGAGGCCGGAGCCGCGTGCTGGAAAACTGGGAGAGTGGCTGGAACGTGTAACTAACGCCAAGATTGAACATGCTGCACAAATCTTTGCACTTGCAAAGCAAGCAGCCGACGAAGGCGCCAATGCCATCGCATTTCAGTTCCTTCACGAGGTGATCTATTTTGACCGCGATCACGCTGAAGCGCGTGCGGTATTGGGGCATAAAGACAAAGGCGACTCGTGGCAAATTAACACCGATCGTCTAAAAGTAAAAAAGAAGCGTCCGAACCATAGTGTATTGAATTGGCAGGCGGGATCCTACCTCACGGTCATCACGCCACATTTCACGATTGACTCCACCGCAGGTGAGAATGAGACGATATTCTTGGCTGAGAGTCTCGAGCAATGGCACGACGTTTGGCGACAGGTGTTCTTTGAATTCTGGACTTCTGCCTCAGTGAAACGTTGGCTCGAAAAGAAAGGATCGTTTAAGGAACCTAAGAAACGATACAACGTTGTATTCTTCAAAGACCATCAACAGTACGTAAATAGTCTTTCCAAATGGGTAAAAGGGGTAGAAGGATCGACCGGATACTACAACCAAGAACTGCAGCTTTCATTTTTTTCGGCAGGTAACGACCCGCAGAACATTGACACGTGGAAACACGAACTAGCACATCAATTATTCCGAGAGACCTCGCGCGCCAGAAAATCACCATTTTACGAGCAACACTTGTGGTTGGACGAGGGAATTGCAATGTATTTTGAATCGCTCACAGACATGGACGGATATGTGACGCTAGGAGGATTTGACGCTAGACGATTGCAATACTCGCGCGTGCGCAAGCTGCGTGAAGGATTTTTTGTTCCCGCCCAGGAACTGGCGTCTTTGTCTCAACGGCAGTTCCAGAGCAGAAAAGACATTTCTTCGATCTACTCTCAGGCCGCTGGCATGGCTCACATGCTGATGAATGATGAACGTGGTATGCTGCAACCGCGTATCAACGAGTTCATGAAAGTGATTCACAAACGCAAAGTAAAACCCGATACATTCGAAAAAATCATCGGCAAAGCCATGCCGCAGTTAGACCTTCAATACCTGAAGTTCTTAGAGACCTCCAACAGCGAGGTCTCTGACTATTTGCTGCGTCCTGAATTGAGGACGGAAATGGCACTTCCAAACGCGGACCTTTCGGTCAGTGGATTTGACAGTATCGGAAAATGCCAACGTTTAAGATGGCTTGATGTCACTGGCAGCAAAATTTCTCCCGCCGCGATTGAAGCACTTAAGGACTGCACTCGACTAAAGCAACTGTTTCTCACACGTTGCTCGATCTCTCCCAAAGCTTTCGCCTCAATGAATCAACTGCGTGCTTTGGAGGAATTGGATCTTACGGCCTCAAGCGTTACCAACGGTGATCTGGCAACATTGGCACGTGCAACTAGATTGAAAGTGCTACGTTTGGCTGCAACCCGCGTGACCGATGCAGCCGTCCCAGTGCTTGCCCGCATGCCATCGATAGAAATCTTGGACGTGTCCAAAACACGCGTGAGCAACGGGGCGATTGCATCTCTTAAACAAACTCGGCCGGGCATCAATATTATTCGATAGCCACGCCCTGTGATCCGACATGGCGAGTCGAACAGTCATCCAACGCTTTTCATGTTATGATAAGGGCTGAAGGCAAACTTTCAGCACAAGAGAATCGAACATGCAACCATGGAACCTCGCGCGGACAAACTACGCTGTCGTCAAACAGCAACAATACGAAGTCGCCGTTCTGCCTCTGGGAGCAACCGAACCTCACAATCTGCACCTACCTTACGGCACAGATCTGTTCGAAGGTAATGTGGTTGGCGAGAAGATTTGCGAAGCCGCGTGGAACAACGGCGGTAAAGTTGTTCTGCTGCCGACGATTCCATACGGGACCGAAAACAACATGCACCAGTTCCCGCTGGCCATGAATGTTGATCCACAAACCCTGTTTCAGATCATCCGCGATCTTATTGACTCTCTCCTCAACAGTGGCATCAGAAAAATCGTTTTGCTCAATAGCCATGGCGGAAATGAGCTTCGGCCATTGTTGCGCGAGCTCAATGGTAAATCGGATGCTCACTTATTTTTGTGCAATTGGTATTCCTGTTTCGCGGACGTGTATCACAAGATTTTCGACCACGCCGAAGATCATGCAGGCGAGATGGAAACTTCGTTTGGACTAGCGTACTTTCCCGAATTGGTCGCACGCGATCCAACAGATTCAAATAAGCTCTCGGCCGACGAGGGAGCAACCCAGAAGAGCCAATTTGAGGCCCTCAATCAAGGCTGGGTTTCCATGTCACGGCCTTGGCATTTGCTGACCAGCAATTCCGGGTCAGGCAACCCACACTCTGCCACCGCGGAAAAAGGCCAACAGATGATGGATGTGCTGGTAGACCGAATTGGCGGTTTCCTTGTCGAGCTATCACAGGCAGAAATAAACGAGCATTTTCCCTACGACGTTTAAGCGCACGCCACCCGCGGCTGAAAACCTAGAAAACCCAGCGGTCTCCATTTCAAACCGTTGACTGGCCATGTCAGCCTGTTTAAAATCCCGCTCATTCAAGGGGAAACCCTCGAACAGTATGGTGGGTATAGCTCAATTGGTTAGAGCGCCGGTTTGTGGTACCGGAGGCTGGGGGTTCAAGTCCCCTTACTCACCCTCTTTTTTTTGGCATCAAATGCGGACGAACCAGTTCTTCGGTCATCGCATATTTCTCCCAGCTAATTCTCGGGCTTATTCATTTGGCCGCCTCGGCGGTTAATGATGTTTTATCCCGCCAGCACCAAACCATAGATTCCCGGTGCTGATGGCAGATGAGCGTACTGGACATGTGAAAACCCGCATCCTTTGAGCATCTCTTTGATCACTCCTGGATCGTACAGCTGACCCGATTTTGTTCTCAACCCCAACTCCATGGCAGTCACCAAACGAGTCAGATCTCCGTGCTCCTGCCCGGGGAAGATATCAATCAGCACCATCTCCCCTGTCTGCGTCAGCCAAGCATTGGCAGTCTGAAAAAATTTTTCACAAGCTTCTCGCGTGCGCGTGTGAAGGAAATTGGTAGCGATCAGTACGTCGAACGAGTTTGGTTCAACATCCGCACCAATCATGTCGTTGGGATCATCGATCAAGACTTTTTCTACGTTGCCCTGAAGCCCCACACTTTCGATCGTCTGGTCCGCGCGCCCTAGCCCTTCCTCGGTGTCCATTAAGAACACCGTAGAGGTTGGATCCTTGTGTGCGATCGTTGCGCCCATCACGGCCGACCCGCAGCACACCTCCAGGATGCGCTGACCCTTGCGATGCTTACCAACGCCCAACACTTCGGCGGCGTCGAGAGCCACTGGTGTCGTCATCCACTCCTCGGTCGCACGCTGCACCACGAAATCAAACTCGGTTTGGTCGCAGTCAGGATCGTCATGAACCGAGACTCCAGTCTTGACATATTTGGGCAATTGATCCCAAAACGCATCTCCAAAATCCAGAAACTGCTCGGGAATCAACCTACCAATTTGAGACAATGCGTAGTCCTGTCCGTAACATTCGACCAATTCCGTCGTCGCCAAAATCGCCATCAATTGCTCAACTTGGACAGTCTTGCAACCGTTGGCTTCCGCTAATTGGATACAGTTCTTCTGCCCCGATCGAAGCGAATTGATAATGCCCAACTTCACTGCAGTGCGAATCGCATGGGTTTGCGCATTGCGATTCTTCAGATTCAGATAATCCTCAATAGCTTTGACGTGCGGACTGGGCATTGGTTTCCTACGGGAGATATCTTGTTGGGACGACAACGGGTGAGTTCGGCCAACCAATGGCAACCCGACTTACCGAACATTTTGTCGTCTATTTGGCCTGTTTTTTCAATAGGAGTGTCTATTAGACTGCATGCCCTACATCCATGAATCTGTGACGAAATTTTACAATGGCCGACGACAACGCTTCTTCGATACTGGGTCTGATTTTCGATTGTGACGGTACGCTTGCCGACACCATGCCGCTGCATTTCCTCGCATGGCGAGAAATACTCGACCAATACAAAATTGAATTTAGCGAGGACCGGTTCTACTCGATGGGCGGGCAACCAACGGTGTCCATCGTCGAACGATTGGCCAGTGAGCAAGGCATCGACCTATCGCCGCCGGAAGTCGCCCAAGCAAAAGAAGCGGCGTTTCTGCAACGTTTGCAGGAAGTCAAACCGATTGGACCGATCGTCGATATTGTTCGACAACACCACGGGAAATTGCCGATGGCAGTTGCATCTGGCTCACATCGAGAAGTCGTCAAAACCGTGCTGGAGACCATTGGGTTGAGTGATCTTTTTGATGATCGGCGCATCGTCGGCGCCGAGGACACCGAGCTTCACAAGCCTAATCCGGATGTCTTTTTGGAAGCGGCACGACGGATTGAAATCGCTCCTCAGCATTGCCGTGTCTACGAAGATGCCGAACTGGGCATCGAAGCGGCCAGACGGGCTGGCATGGAATGTTTTGATGTGCGAACAGTATTCTTACCAGAGAGAATTAGCTGATAGATTATGACGCGTCGAGAATTTCACGCACCCGTCGCCGCGCACTTTCGACACTGTTCAGTTTTTGATCCAGTTGCTCATTGCGAACCGTCTGTAAGATTCGCTTGAAGCTGGGCCCCGGACGAATGCCCATCTCGATCAAGTCCTTTCCAGCCAATAGGGCTGGTGGGTCGATCTCCACACGCGGTCGCAGCAGCATCTTTCGACAAAAATTCTGTGCTGATTCACTTCCCCCCAAAACCATGGCCACATCAAGCGCCGGCCAGACATTCTGATGCACGATGGCGGGCTGCCCAACGGACCACGGCAGGGTATCGGCTTGGTCGATCGTTCGCCAATTCTTCGCCACCCATTCGATGACGGCAATTTGATCGTTCTTAAGTCGCCATTGATCTTGAAGCCGCTTCAGAAAATTGGCTCCGTCAGATTGTTCGGCACCAATCGAATCATTCAGCAGTACTGCAAGAACTGTTTCGAACTGGAAGTGATTTTCAGAAGAGACGTTCAATGCCTTCGTTCGCTTGATCGCCGTTTCGGCCACGACCAGATCAGATCCACTGGGCAAGATGTATCTCCACAAACTGGCTTCTTGCATTTTTTCGATTGCAACGCGAAACGTAGCGTGGCTTAGCATCCTGATCACTTCCGCACCAATGCGTTCGCCGCTAACGACTTCTATTTCCGCAGCACGCGCGGTGAGGGCCTCCAAAGTTTTTGGATCGAGTGTGAATTCGTAGGTCGCCGCAAATCTTACAGCGCGCAGCATACGGAGTTTGTCTTCTTCGATACGTTTGTCCGGATCTCCAATCGCCCGAATCACTCGCCGCTTGATATCTTCTTGGCCGCCAACATAGTCGATAACTTGTTGGGTAGCGGGATCGAAGAACATTCCGTTTATTGTGAAGTCGCGGCGAATCGCATCTTCTTGTGCGTCGGTGAACTCAACGGAGTCCGGCCTTCGCCCATCGCTGTATCCGCCATCGCGACGAAACGTCGCCACTTCAATTTGACCGGCCGATTTTGGGCCAACGACGGTAATCACACCAAATGATGCCCCAATAGGGAGCGTACGCTTAAAGCCAAACAGCTCGCGCACCTGATCAGGTGTGGCGCTGGTTGCAACATCGTAATCCTTGGGCTCACGTCCCAGAATTGCATCACGCACACAACCTCCAGCCCAATATGCGGTGTGTCCCGCGCGCTGAAGCGCAAAGGTGACCTCGGTAGCGAACTGTTTTTGATTCATGGTAATCCAAGAATTCTGCTAATAGCCTGCCACCTAGGACGGGACCACCCAAGACAATGGTGAGCTAGGGCGAGCGAGACACTTGCACCACACGAGAGGTTCGCCGCCACATAAGCAATCACTCCTACACTGATATTTTATCTAGAGTAGATCAGCTAGTGATAGCCATTCGATGTCATTTCGAGAATGTATGCGTTTGACCAGCTCGACAGCGTCAGGACGGTCTTCTAGCAGCCGGAATGCTACACTGGCGAGAGATACGTCTTCGCACTCAAAGCAAATCACGAAGTTTCCGTAAGTACCGTTGATCGCCTTCTGCTTCATATGGAAGTGATTTTCCAGCAAGTGGATCACAGCATTCGCTTCAGAGAATGTTGGGAGGCCTATCATCATCCGCATTGAACCACCGCAATTGTCAATTTCCGGCCGTGCGGCTGAAATCTTGTGATTCAGCCAGCTGATCAACTGCTCTGGAGCCACGTTAGCCTCAAGCGTAATTTTGTCGAGGCACATTTTTTGGTAGGCATCGGCCAGCACTCGTTGAGCTGCGACGCGAATTTCTCCAGGCAACCTTTGCTGCCAAACGGAAGATTGATTCAACGATTCGGCAAACCCTCCTCGATCCTCAATCAATGATGAGTACACCTGAATCTCAGTACGTGAAATCTGATTTTCTAGATCAGAGTGAATACTGTCATTCATAAGGCAGTCCATGTTGAAGCCGTCTTCTGCAATAAGAGCTGACAGATCGCTGTCTTTAGGAAATTCACGGGCGATCAATTGAAGGTGGCTCTTGAATTTGTGTGTCACTGCAGCAGCTGAATTCAAACTGCGGTTGAGAACACGCGTATACTCTTTGGCATACTTCAAGAAGAAATAATACTCTCGCCGCTTGGCGTATTCTTGCAACAACAAGACGGTGTCGCTGTGATCGGCCTTTTTCTTTCTCTGAACAGCAGCCGACAAAATAGATCTAAGGTTCTTTTCCTCGTCGCGAAGTTGCTGGCCCAGAGACAAAGACCACTCCCCCAACGTCTCCTGTGAAGTGCCGACGCATTTATCGACCAAGCTTAAATCGAGCTTGTCCCGATTAAGTAATTCCATGAACTCAAGGGACAATTCGTTTCCACCTGAAATCGCAGCTTGTCCAATAAAGTTGTCGAGCTCAAGACAGACCATAGTATCTTGGCTGCTGTCGTTGCCGCTCTCGTTGGCGGGGCCGTAAACATCGTCCATGACCTTCTTGATCCCGAGCTCCAAATTTGCGGATGATCGCTGCTCCAAAAGGGTCTGCATCGCAAGGAGCGCTTCTTGAACTCTATCGTCAGTTACGATCTTCTTGGTCTCGCGTTGAACTCCTTTAAAAATCGCGTCGACGGACAAATTGAATTTTGAGAAAGCTTGATCTACCAACGCAACGGCATTGTCGTCACCCGCAGAACCAAAAATCCAACGACTCAACAACCCTCTTGAGAGTCGATTGACGGCCATCTCGCCAAGTCCATGGACGCCGGGGCCGGAAACGCTCAACCCGAACGAACGTAACGCGAAGTGTTCGAGTTCTTTCTCCTTTTCCCGGCAAGCATCGAAGAATACGCTGCAGTTGGAGATGGCGCCCAACCCAATATACTCCGCCACGGAACACAGTTTGTCGTCGAAAGCCGACCGCTGTAGATCACGACCAAGATCACGAAAATACGTGTATTCAAAAGGGGACTGGTCCTCAAATTCAGGAATACCAAGGCTCACATCGCCATCATATCCTGAATCGTTGAAGTGACGCAGTTCTGTCAAAAAAGCAAACGCATTGGCCGCGGCTAAACCAGGATCCCTCTCCCGTCGATAGGCGGCGTGCAGCAGAATGCCCATCAGATCGTCAGCCTTCATCCCCTTCTCTGCCATCAGCAGCCGCAACGTGTACGCGAGGTCCAACGTCATTCCGCTTCCGATGCCACCGCTGATCGTCGAAACAACGACAACTCGGGGTTGGTCAATTTTCCCCGGATTTTTTCCTAAGGTCTCGCAAGTCGTCGCCAAGTTCTCCGGCAACGCCAACGCATCAAGCGAAGTTGAAAGCGCGTTCCAAATCGTTTCGAAATGGTCAGCGAACGCCAACCGCCCAAGTGGTCTGAGACCTTCGGTCTGCAGAGAACGCGGAACGTTATAGATCCACCGACGACTCAACCACTTGAATTTTGACGAATGGTCACGATAGTCTTCGGGCTTGCGAAGCGGAATTGGGATCGTTTCGCCAAGGCTCAATGCTGCGGACGCACTCTTCAGCCCCATCTTCATCAACGCGCTTCGATCGCTGTCGATACAAACCACCTTAAAAGCAGGCAATAGCTCCGTGGATCCATACCGGGTCGCCAATTGTTGCTTGAGTCGTTTGACAACTTTGTTGGCCGTCCCGCCAACACCAATTACGATTGTTGGCCGAAAGGTTGCCGAATCCGTATCGCACAACGGTGGATCAATAGTACTGATCGGAGCAGACTGGTACGGAGTGCCTAATTGCGTCAATAGGTTGGTGAAATCGTTCGTCGCCGAGTCAAAGGCAACGGTGCCGGTCTCGGTATCGTTGGTTGGACGCACCTCGCGAATACGCGTAACGACCTTCTTCTTGATGCGGCGACGACTGATCAACTCGTCCGCCATCTCCCTGCAAGTGCGGAATCGATGCTCGGGATCCTTAGCGAGGGCCTTGGCAATAATCGGCTGATCGCTTTTGGGCAGCGGTCGCAAATTTGGTTTGCCATGCATATGCTGAGCAGCCAATTGCGCCGGTGTCGAACCGGGAAACGGCCTTACCCCCGTCAGCATCTCCTGATACACGATCGCCAGTGAATACTGGTCACTGCGCGTACCCGGACGGCCATCAAACAACTCAGGGGCAGCATATGCGGGAGTCATTCCCTGCATCATGGACTGCGATGCGTTGTGCAGATCCTTAATCAATCCAAAATCGGCGACCTTTACATGACCGCTGACCATCAGCAAGTTCTCTGGCTTGATATCCAGATGTTGCAACCCCTGCTCCGAACTCATGTAGTCCAAAGCATCTCCCGCGTCACGCACGTACTGCAAAATTTGTTCGCGTGGAATGCCTGTCTCACCGTCGAGAATACACTCGTTGAACAGATCAGCCATACTCTTGTCAGCCAACTCGGTCACAACAACCAACTGGCCTTCGTAGACTTCAATCCGCTCTAGATTCAACAAGAACGGATGACGCAGGGTTTTGACTCGGTCTAGCGCCTTGAGTTCAGCTTGTGCGCGTTTCTCGTCATGGAAACCATAAACGATTTTCAACGCCTTCAAGATTCCGCCTGGCGCTTCAGCAGACCAGACCTCACCGAATCCTCCGGAGCCAATTCGATCCTTGAGCTTGTAGCCAAGTACATCGGTGTCAGATTGTAGAGGTTGAGCGACCAAAGGTTTGTGCGTTTCGGAAATAGCGATTTTAAGATAACGGGTAATGAGACTCTTACGTCAAAGAGCATCGGCGCAGTTGTCCCGTTATCGCCAATCGAACGGGCATTTGTTGATGGCTAAACGCAGCTTGCCAATTCTGCGGGCAGCTTGGCTTTAGAGTTCCGCTATATTCGAACTGACCGTCAGACTCGCAAGGCCCGTAGACCGTTCGATGGCCAATACCGCTATGACAACGGGTTGGGAGGCGTAGCAACTGGAGCAACAACAGGCGCAGCGGGAACTTGAGCGGCAGGTTTGACTGGGACGGAGTTGGTAGATCTTTTAGCCGGAGCCGCCGCGGGTTTAGCAGGGGGCGCAGCTCGAGTTGGGGCAGGTGCTGCAGGTGCCCCAGATGGCTTTAAAACCATCGTAAAATAGCTTTTCACGGCCCGGTCGAAATATTCGGGCCGCAGCTCCATCGGTAACTCGTTGTATGTGCAAAAGGCTTTGATCTGGCTCAACAAATCCCTTGGATGGCAACGTCGAAGTCGACGTTTCGCCTCCAAGAAGTGCACCTTCAAAAGGTAGTTAACTACCTCTGCCCGATATTCACACTCAAAGCGCGCACAATACAACTGGAAAAGCTGGTGGAACTCCGCTGGCGAAGGATCCGAGATCTCGATCTTGTACGGAATCCTGCGAAGAAAAGCCTCATCCACAAGCGCTGAGGGCTCAAGGTTAGTTGAAAAGATGATCAACTGTTCGAACGGAACTTGAATTTTCTTTCCGGAGGGAAGTTTCAAGAAGTCAATACGACTCTCCAGCGGCACAATCCAGCGGTTGAGCAATTCCTGTGGCTCAATGCGTTGGCGACCAAAATCATCGACCAACAGACACCCGCAATTGCTTTTTAACTGTAGTGGCGCTTCGCTGACATTGCTGTGAGGATCGTGGCGAATCTCCAGCGAATCCATGGTTAACTCACCCCCAACAACAACGGTCGGACGACGAATCTTCACCCAACGGCGATCATGATTGGCCGCGCTCAACAAAGTGTCCTCGTCTTGTTCGGCCCGCTGATGATAGGCAGCGTCGTATAATTTTATGAGCTGCCCGTCTTCAAATAGTGTTTGCGGAATCCAAATTTCGTTGCCAAAACATTTCGTCACGCATTGGGCCAGCGTAGATTTTCCGTTGCCTGGTTCGCCATACAGGAACAGGCCTGCACCCGAATTGATCGCAGGACCAAGACTCTCGAACAGTTCTTCATTGATGGATATATCTCGAAACGCATTTTGTAATTGTTTGCGTTTGGGAGATTCAGCGCGAATGGTCTGAGCTTCAGCACTCAATACGTAGTCCATCAGTGGCACCGGTGCCGGCCCAACATACGAGCACGTCTGACTGTAGACCAACGCCTGATCCCTGCCGTCGTCGGTTAGCGAATAGACATAGTCATTCAGAGGCGCTGAGCCTTTGTGGACAATCATTTGCCGGGCACGAAGGTGCTGATAAAGCGATTCAAGTGCAGTAAATGACAGGCAAATATCGTTTGCCAATTGCCGGCCACTGGACACACCAACAACCGCCAGGCGTTTGATAATCAGCGACTCAATAAGCGAAACTGGAAGGCCTGTATCCTCAATGGAGACAGGTTCCGAAGGGCGAAACGATTCATCGGCCATGATAGTGGCCAGCAAGTCGCTGCTATAGGAAAGTGGTGCTTGGGTATCAGACATTTTGCTTCGCCGTATTAGTCGTACGCTACCGCAGAATCGGCAAAACGAACGCCCTTTCACCAAGAAATACGGCTATCCCCTGAAACCAGCATAACCGGACCTCCTCCGGTAAGACCGGCTCCTCATCTGTTGTAACCGGACCTCTTTCGGTAAGAACGGCCCCACATTTGGTGCAACCGTTACCAAATTTTGAGACCAGATGAGAAGTTGAAAGTAACTCTTCAGCTATCAGACTTCGTTTGCCGAAATATTTTGAAGATGGCGGTCTGTGCCATTATGAAGTGCGTATGAACCAAATGATGGTAGATGAACACCCCAATTCCTCCTCCAACTGATTCCGTCCAAGCCACCGAGAAGGGTCAGTGGTTTCTTTCTGGTCAAATCGACGACTCTGAGCCACTGCGGAGGTTTCAGATCCACTCACTTCCGTACTCCGTCGGGCGAAAAACCGAATCCTCGCTCTGCCTGCCGGTCGGGTGCATCTCGAAGGAACATGCTGAGTTCTACGAAGAAGGTAACAGGATCGGTTTGCGAGATTTGGGCAGCACAAACGGAACGTTTGTTAACGGAGAGCCTCTCACGGGAGAGACTTTACTCAAAGAAAACGACATCGTGCAATTCGCAACCATCGTGTTTCGAGTCGGAGCTGCTCAAGTTGCCACCGACCACCACACGATTGCAGAAGATGTCTGTGACCAAGCGTTGGCAATGATCCAATTTGAAAGATTGATCAGCGATGGTGGTCTCCATCCGCATTTCCAACCTATCGTCACGCTAGAAGATCAAGAGCGCATCGGCTACGAGATCCTTGGACGAAGTCGGCTGTTTGGACTCCAGTCTCCGCACGAGATGTTTCACGCGGCGTCCCAACTGAATCTTGAGGCGCAACTGAGTGAAGCGTTTCGTGACCGAGGTGTTGAGATTGGCAAGCATTTCCCCAGCGACATGAATTTGTTCGTCAACACACACCCCAAAGAACTGGATCATCCTGCGCTGTACGATTCGCTGGTGTCGCTACGCAAACTCGCTCCAGAACAGACGATTACACTGGAGATCCATGAAGGTGCATCAACAAATATGACGATGATGCGCGAGCTATGTGCTGTGCTCAAAGATTTGAACATCCTATTGGCTTTCGATGATTTTGGTGTCGGCCGTGCCCGCCTGGTCGAATTGGGCGAAGTACGTCCTGACTTTCTGAAATTCGACATGAAGCTGACCAAAAACATCAACGACGCGCCTACCAAAAGACAGGAACTGGTGGCATTGTTCGCCAACATGGTCAACAACCTTGGCATTAAGACCTTGGCAGAAGGCGTCGAAACACGCGAGTGCCACGACATCCTCGTCGAGATGGGTTTCCAGTTAGGGCAAGGCTTCTATTACGGTCGCCCTTCTCCCATTTCGAAGTACATCAAAGAGGGAACGGCTACGGAGCCTGAGGGTGGCCCCGGTACGGCTGCGACAGCATAAATCGCCTCCAAACGCAGCCTCGCCCTCACTGTAGCCGTTGGGCGGAGGGGCACAGTCACCAAGTACCAGAACAAGTCTTTCTGGGCCCAGTTCAGGTAGCCACCACGCTCATTGGGCCTCGATTGCCAGTTTTTATGCCAGCATTGGCCCAAAAACCCTAGAAACATTATCCTCAGAACGCCGAAATAACGACTTAACCTTAATCGCCCTCGCTGATATACTTCGAGGCCAAATAAGACCCAAACACCAACTCAATTGAGACCGCTGAGGATTTTCCTATGGCAAAAACCAAAAAGAAACTCGAAATTGTACATCTCGTCTGCGAAGAGACCGGTGATTACAACTACACGCTGCGTCGTAAATCCGGCGGGGAAAAACTGAAAGTCAAGAAGTACTCACCTCGGTTGCGCAAGCACACCATGCACACCGAGAAGAAAAAATAGACACTCCGGCCGACTTTGCTCCAACAGCAGTCAGCCAACGGTTAATTTACGTCAAAGCCAACTCAATCGAGTTGGCTTTTCTCGTGCAGCCCAGTCGCCGGCCCGACCGTTGTGACATAACAGCCGACCGTCATCGCACTGTGGCTGACTCTCCGAAAATTTGTGCCTGACATTTACGACTTTCATGTCGTACGATAGAGGTTCCCCCAGTCGAAAGGAACCGCATGAGCCTGAAATGGAATCTCCGCACGCACGACGCTGAATTGATTCAGTCAATCGAGCGCACCGCGGGTGTCTCACCAGTCGTTGCACAACTATTGGCACTGCGCGGTAT
>CAYTPS010000043.1:18835-19458 GCA_964439245.1 uncultured Pirellulaceae bacterium
GTATCAGCCGGCCTGATGAGGTCCAAGCGTTTTTGGATCTGAAAATGACCGGACTGCGTGCCCCTGAAGAACTCCCAGGAGTCACCAACGCCGTCGAGTTTATCCTTGCCGCCGTTGACCGTAACGAAAAGATCTACGTTTACGGAGACTACGACGCGGATGGGATGACATCGACCGCCATTCTTTATCTCTGCCTCCAATCGCTCGGTGCGGACGTACACTATTTCGTTCCCAATCGCTTGGATGATGGCTACGGAGTCAGCGCGGACAATCTTGATAAACTGAAAGAACGCGGTGCCCAACTGGTGATCACCGTTGATTGCGGCATCACCAGCGTCGACGAGGTCCAACACGGCAAGCGTATAGGGCTGCCGATGATCGTCACCGACCATCACCATGTCGGGCCAAGTCTTCCTGAGGCATTGGCTGTCGTTCACCCAGGACTTCCCGGATCTCCTTACCCATTTGCTGGCCTATGTGGAGCGGGGGTTGCTTTCAAGTTGGCATGGGCGTTGTGTATCGGGCGCACTGGCAGCCAGAAACTGCCCGAACGGCTTCGAAACTTCCTGTTCAGAGCTATTTCTCTGGCGGCCATTGGAACTGTCTGCGATGTGGTACCGCTG
>CAYTPS010000044.1:0-14356 GCA_964439245.1 uncultured Pirellulaceae bacterium
AGGCGTCGGTACAAAGCTCCAGCTTTATCTCGGCGGCCAGTTTCCAAGAAACGACAAAGGTTCTAACTGAGGCTGCTTTGGCAGGCAAAGTTGATAACTTGGTTGGTCTGAAGGAGAACGTGATTTTGGGCCATCTGATTCCTGCGGGAACAGGTTTCCGAACCTTCCAAGACTCCGAAGTTCAGTACAACCTTGAGGCGATGCGCGAAGCGGCTATGCAGCCAACGCAATCGTTGGAAAGCAGTTTCCCACTTTTGGAGTCGGCGACTTCTACCAATCCGCTTGCTGATGATTCGACCAGTCCTCCTGCAGAATTGCCAAACGACTTCCTCAGCACGATGGCAGCATCCGGTTCTCTGGGTGAACTTGGTGCTGAAGCGGCAGGCGACGGTGCGACCGCTCAGACAAGTTCAGGCTTGGTCGGTGGCGATGTTTCGACATTGGCCGATCCTCAATCGCTTGCTGGAGATGACTTCACGAAGATCGAGGGTGTCGGACCAAAGATTGCGGAACTGTTAAACGCAGGCGGTATTACATCGTTCGCTCAACTTTCCCAGACGCCGCCGGACCACATCAAGTCGGTCCTAAATGCCGGTGGCCCGAGTTACGCCAATCACGATCCGAGCACGTGGCCGGATCAGGCAATGCTGGCCGCCAGCGGTGAGTGGGACCAGTTGAAGGAGTGGCAAGACCAGCTCATCGGTGGCAAGATGCCTGAGGGCACGTCATCCACCGGAATGCCGGATGCATCTGGAATGAGTTCGTTGATGGCAGCTGATTCTGCGGCACCTGTTGTTCCGACAACTCCATCCGAACCGGCGGCTCTTGCTGATGACTTGACGAAAATCGAAGGCGTCGGTCCTAAGATTGCCGAGTTGCTTGGCGCTGGTGGCATCACTAGCTTCGCTCAATTGGCCAGTACTCCTGCCGACCAGATCCAGTCGATCCTTAACGCGGGTGGTCTGGCGGCGCATGATCCTGCAACATGGCCAGCCCAGGCTCAGATGGCTGCCGATGGCAAGTGGGATGAACTCAAGGTTTGGCAGGACGAACTCGATGGTGGCAAAGAAGTCGCCAAAGACGACCTGACCAAGGTAGAGGGTATCGGCCCGAAGATTGCGGAAATCTTGAACGCCTCCGGCATCGGGGGCTTCCGAGCACTCGCTGAAACTACGCCGGTACAGCTACGAGCGGTACTTGATATGGCCGAAGGCAATTTCGCTGCTCACGACCCGTCCACGTGGCCTCAGCAGGCTCAAATGGCCGCCGATGGTAAATGGGACGAGCTGCAGAAGTGGCAGGATGAGCTCGACGGAGGTCGTGCTTAACGCAAGATAGAAGGCAAAGAATTTGCCCCGCAATAGGCCGCCTATATCGAGGTTTTGACGATTAGGCGGTCGGCGGACCGGTTGTCATCGAGGCTTTATCGAGCCTCCTTGACAGGTTTGCCCGTTGTTGGTGGATTCGAGGGCAGTAATGTCCGATTTAGAGGTTGACAGTTTTTACGACATCACTATTTTTATAGGCTTCCAATTAGCTCAATTTGCCGGGATTTTAGCCCGGAACGTCCGGAAAAATACGAATGCCAACGATTAACCAGCTGATTCGCAAACGCCGCAAGCAAAAGCGAAAATTCACCAAATCTCCAGTACTTGAGAAATGCCCTCAGAAGCAGGGTGTTTGCCTCAACGTACGGACCATGACTCCTAAGAAGCCGAACTCGGCTCTGCGGAAGATCACGCGTGTTCGTCTTTCAAACGGTAAAGAAGTCACCGTTTACATCCCGGGCGAAGGCCACAACCTGCAGGAACACTCGATTGTTCTCGTGCGTGGCGGTCGTGTACGTGACCTGCCAGGTGTGCGTTACCAAGTGGTCCGTGGTACACAGGACACTTTGGGCGTTGAAAAGCGTAAACAATCCCGTAGCCGCTACGGTGCGAAGAAGGGCTAACCCTTTCCGCTTTTTTGTAGATCGATCATACACCTTTTTGAAACAAGTTTGACATGGGCAATATTACTGCCAGCCGCACACAGTTGCGACCTGATCCAAAATTCGACTCCTTGCTAGCCAGCAAGTTCATCAACTGCCTCATGTGGGACGGCAAGAAGTCTATCGCTCAAGGCGTCTTCTATCGTGCGTTAGATGAAATGAAGAAACGGATTCCTGACGTGGAACCGATCGATGCGTTCACTCAAGCTGTTGAAAATGTGAAGCCTTACATCGAAGTTCGGTCTAAGCGTGTCGGTGGTGCTTCCTATCAAGTACCAATGCAGGTTAGCCGCTCCCGTCAGCAATCGTTGGCGATCCGCTGGATCCTGAATGCCGTACGTGACAAGAAAGGTCGTCCAACTCACATGCGTCTGGCTGACGAACTGGTTGCAGCTTACAACCGTGAGGGGGCTGCAATGACCAAGCGTGAGAACACTCACAAGATGGCAGACGCTAACAAAGCTTTCGCCCACTTTGCTTGGTAGAACCAAATTAGATCAAAACCGCTTTGCGACTTGTTCCCAAAGCGGTTTTTTTGTGCGCTCTCTGACACGATGGAATCAGTCTCCCGCACGACGTTCGCCAGCGCACAATGGTTTGGATTGAGGTGCTCTGTCCTTCAATTGGAACCGCAAATCATGTTATAACCTACTATTTGCTACCATCAATATTTACCGGTCCCAAACCATGTCACGTAAACTTCAAAACCTTCGCAACATCGGGATCATTGCGCACATCGATGCCGGCAAAACGACCGTCACTGAGCGGATGTTGTTTGTCTCGGGAAACAAGCATCGGGTGGGAAAAGTAGACAGTGGTACGACGACCACCGATGATGACGCCGAAGAACAGGACAGGGGCATCACAATCTACGCGGCGTGTGTGACGTTCGACTGGAAAGACGTTCACATCAACCTGCTGGACACGCCTGGCCACGTGGACTTCACTGCTGAGGTCGAACGCAGTCTGCGCGTGCTAGATGGGGCGGTTGTTGTGTTCAGTGCGCGCGAAGGCGTTGAGGCTCAAAGCGAAACGGTCTGGCGGCAGGCCGACAAGTACAACGTGCCGCGCGTCGCATTCATCAATAAATTGGATCGCGAAGGAGCTGATTTCAACCGCGTGTTGGGCGAGATGAAGGACCGTTTAGGTGCGACGCCAGTTCCAATCCAATTACCCGTCGGAGCAGGTCCGGCGCATGTAGAGAATCCCTTTCGCGGGGTCATCGATCTGATCAAGATGCGAATGATGACCTTTGAGGAAGAGGGAAAGAATCTGAAAGAGGGGCCCATTCCAGAAGAGCTGAGGGATGAGGCGGAATTCGCTAGAGCCGAGATGCTCGAAAGTCTCTACACGCTGAGCGACGAGATGACTGAATTGGCTCTCGGCGAAGAAGCCATTCCTAACGAGCTTGTTCGCAAGGTGCTCCGACAAGGTACGCTCGAACGTATCATTCAGCCCGTGGTCTGTGGCTCGGCCTTGCACGGCATTGGCGTTCAAGGAGTTTTGGATAGCGTCAAATACTACCTGCCAAGTCCAATGGAGCGCCCGCCAGTTATTGGGACTCATCCCAAGAAAGAAAAGGTCACCGAAACCCGCAAGCCAGATGCCAGAGAGCCTTTTTCGGCTTTAGTGTTCAAGATCTTGCCAGCTAAAACCGGCGACCTCTACTGGGTTCGAATTTACTCTGGAGAACTCAAGGGCAACTCGCGCGTTTACTGTAGCGGCAAGGACAAAAAAGAAAACGTCGCTCAGCTGTGGCAGATCCACGCCACCCGCAAAGACCGCGATGGGCAGGTTGAATCTGTTGGCACCGGGGAAATCGTCGGTTTGATCGGTCCACGTTTTGCCGTCACCGGTGACACGTTGTGTGATCAAAAATCGCCTATCTTGCTAGAATCAATCGAGTTTCCTGAGACCGTGATCGAGATGGCGATCGAGCCTGAATCGACCGGAGAGCGAGACAAGTTGGGCGACGTGCTCGAGTTACTTAAGCGACAAGATCCGACCTTCAAAGCCAAGGAGAATGAGGAGACCGGGCAGACGCTGATTTCGGGGATGGGCGAACTGCATCTGGAAGTGATCAAGAACCGCTTGCTGCGTGACTTTAAGTTGAAGGTCAAGGTTTACAAGCCACGTGTGTCGTACCGAGAGACGATCAGCCAGAAGGTCGAGGTTACGGGGAAATGCAACCGTTTGGTCAATGGCCAACAGCTGTTCGCCAAGATCACGCTGCGAATGGAGCCGGATGAAAATACAGAATCAGGCGTAGCGATTCGCAGTCAATTACCCGTTGATTCAATGCCGATGGAGATGGTGCAGGTCGTCAAGGATGAGATCAAAGCCCGTGGCGAGAGCGGCGGTCAAATTGGAAGTTTCCCTTTGGCGAAGATTAAGGTAACGCTGCTCGATGCCGAAGCCACTGAAGAGTCAACGCCGATGGCATTTTCGATCGCTGCGGGTGAAGCATTTGAAGAAGCGCTTACAAAGGCCGCACCAATTATGCTCGAACCTGTCATGAATTTGACGGTAACAACACCGGAGGAGTATTACGGAGACTTCGTCAGCGACCTGGCTCAACGCCGCGCTCAGATCGTTAGCACCGACACGCATGTTGGATTCACGAAAATCATCGCCCATGCACCGCTGGCCGAATTGCTCAGTTACTCAAACACCATGCGCAGCCTAAGTCAGGGCAGGGCAGGTAGTTCGATGGAGCCTCTGGCTTATCTGGAGGCCCCCGAAGAAGTCAAAAAGCAATTCGAGATGTAGCGGCTGTTTCGCTTTGAAACGGCACTTTTTAGCGGAGCAATACAGGCAATCGACTGCTGCGTAGTCCTTCTTGCAAAGTATCACGCGAGAAAACACGATATTGCCCGGAATCTGTGATCATCCCCGCAGCGTCATTTTGTGCTTCAGGAAGAAGTTCTTTGCCGTTGAAGGACAACGAAACTGTAATGGTATCGGCCTCACCGTACATGCTTTGATCTATCAACATGTTGCTGATCAAAGGCTGGCCTACTTCATCGTGGTGACAAACAATTTCTCGTCGGTGACATTGGTGCTTTGTTCCCGAGAAATGAAGACTGATCAGCGCTGTTCCTGGCCTCGTGAATCGCCAAACGGTGTTTACGCGCGCCTGGCCTCGGCGCGGAACCATCTCGGCGGCCAGCAGCTCGGCTTGACCGTTGAACATGACGCTTGGAAACTGCGGCGAGGCCGAATCTAGAACCCGCTGGACAGTAAACGATTTTCGGTCTGCTCGTTTGTAGAGTTTAGTGACCACCACGGGAACAAGGATCAGTAGTACCAATGCATAAATCATTCGCGGCTGAGCTCCGCGGCGCACAGATCTAGTAAACACTGTGATAAGCGGTTGGCGTGGGGATGACTTCCCCGCATACCATCTCAATAGAGTCTCTTTGGCCGGGACTTCTACAAAATAGTAAAGCCACGCCGACACACCGATGCTCAGTAGTAGCGTCAGCACGGCAAAATAGCCGATTGAGAAATTTGTTCCGATCCAGAATTCTTGTTTGATGAAAAGAATCAATTCATAGTGAATCATGTAAAACGCAAAACTTATTTCTCCTAAAAACACCATCAAACGCGACCCGAAGAATCGAGAAAGCAATCCAGCAGAACGGGCAAAGACATAGATTGTCGCTGCGTGAAAGAACATTCCACCACTGTACGAAAACCAATAGGTCAGCGCTTCTCCCGCAGACTCGAACGTGTGCAGGTAGCGGAATAAACCACAGTAAAAAAGTAGCTGGAAACTACCTGCCGAAAGTGCCAGTAGTAGCGCTTCGGCAATCGTTGCTTGCGCGGTAATTCTCCAACTGCCCTTTGACTTAGCGGTAGTTGAAGTCGTGTTGATGCGCCAACAAAAGATTATTCCGGCGGCCATGCCGGTCACAAATTCTAGCAGTCGAAACGGCGGGAAGAATTGAACGATATGGTTTGGGTCCAGCGACGCATTGGCGATCGATTTTGTTGAGGACACGGGTTCGATCGTGGCGGCCATCCAGATCATCGCGCCAAAGGTCAGCGGGAATAGAATGGCGTACTTGACGCAGAACTGGCGAGGTGTTCCCAGCAGTAGCAATGGAAACATCAAATAGAAGAACGCTTCGGTAGAGATGGTCCACGCCACACCGTTGTAGCAAGTGATCCAATTCAGCGCCGGGTACCAGCTTTGCAGTAGCGACCAATGCGTGAATGTTCGTAACCACGGCAAATCTGAGGAAGGCAAGACTCTTGCTGTTGTACACGCCAGCAATACCAAGCACACGATGTGCAGTGGCCAGATCCGCGCGAAACGGGTGAAATAGAATTTGGGTATAGCGTTACTGGTAAGTTTGCCTTTGTAAACGTAGACCAGAATAAAGCCGGAGAGCACAAAGAAGAAGGAGACTGCGATCCCCCCGATCGGGCCGACATTTGCCTTCACTTCCATGAGCCTCATGAAGTGTTGAGCAAACACTGCCAAAGCGGCAAACGCTCTTAAGCCCGTCAACGCGTCAAGTTTGTTGGAAGCTGAAGACATAGACGACAACGATAAGCGACTAAACGGGAAGCACTACCTACGTCCTGTTTACCGCATCTCTATCGCGGCAGCAATAGGTTTCCAGATGCCTCTCGTTCATTCATATTCAGCAACAAAAGATTGTCTACGTGTCCTGATACTCCTCTTCAGTGTGCGCCATCAGAAAAGGCCAGCACTTTCGTGCCGGCCATAGGGAAATATCTATTTTCTGGATTCGAAAAGAGGTAGCACGATTATTGATTTTCGTCGTCTTCGCCATTACCACCGACCACCAGGTCTTCGCCGGGGCCACCGAACAAAATGTCGTCTCCGTCTCCGCCTCGCAGTTCATCGTCGCCATCGCCGCCGATGATCTCGTCATCGCCATCAGCGCCAAAGAGCAGGTCGATTCCTTCGTTGCCAAACAATCTGTCGTCGCCTTCGCTACCGGCAAGACGGTCGTTTCCGGTTCCCCCGGCGATCGAGTCATTGCCTTCATCACCGCGTGCGAAATCGTTTCCTGCGCCAGCGTTAATTTCGTCGTTGCCCAAGTTTCCAAAAATCTGGTCGTTGCCTGCAGCACCATTGAGCAGATCGTTGCCGTCCCCACCGATGAGAATGTCAGCTCCGGATCCACCAACCAACTTGTCATTGCCACCAAGACCGTTGAGGCTTGTGCCGCGCGCTCCTGTCACAATCAACGTGTCGTCATTCGCCGAACCGACAAGCCGGTCGATGCCGGTAAATGGCTCGTTCACAGCCCCATATTCAGCTGTTCCGGATCCGTCATCGTTGATTCGAGCCGTGACGCCAACTTCGACGCCTTGGAATGAATTGGTGTCGAATCCGAGGCCGCCGACGATCATGTCGGTGCCGCCGACTCCAACAAAGAAGTCATCGCCCTCTCCGCCACCTAGGAAGTCGTCGCCCGCTCCCCCGTTAAGAAAGTCATCTCCATCGCCGCCGAATGCTCTGTCATCTCCCAAGCCGCCGCGCAGAATGTCGTTACCATCATTGCCGACAAGCAAGTCGTTTCCTCGGCTGCCATGGAGAAGGTCGTTCCCGCCAAGACCTCTCAGTTCTGAATCAAAATCGCCGTTTGCGGTAAGGACATCATCGTTGTCCGATCCAGTCAAGTTTTCGATGCCGACGAAAGTTTCGTTGACGTTACCGTAGGAGGCGGTTCCAGAGTTGTCTTCGTTAACGGTAGCCGTTACTGCCGATCCGATTCCTTGAAAGGAGTTGGTGTCTGTGCCAGCACCGCCGTCGATCGAGTCTACGCCGCCAATCCCTACAAGGAAGTCGTCGCCGTTATTGCCGTTAAGCGTGTCATCGCCAGCGCCTCCGTTGACGAAGTCGTCTCCATTGCCGCCGTTGGCGACGTCATTACCGTTACCCGCGCGAAGAATATCATTGCCATCGTCACCATTGAGCGTGTCACTGCCTTCTCCGCCGTTAAGCATGTCCTCGCCGCTTCCTCCGTTAATCGTGTCGTCGCCGTCACCTCCACTGAGGGTGTCGTTTCCAGCGAGGCCATCGATGGTGTCGTTGCCAGCCCCGCCATCAATAATGTCATCACCAGCTCCACCGACCAACATGTCGTCGCCGGCGCCCCCATTGATTGTGTTGCTGTCGGCTTCAAATGTTTCCACAAAGATATTTCCGTCACCGGTGTCGGCAGTGGAGCCATTAGAAACGTTGCCGTTAATGTCAGCGCCAGCATCGCGGATCACGTCAGTAATCACCGGACCGCTTATTTGAGCGGCGGCATTGTGAATACTGATGGCACTCACATCGCGAATCGCGCCACCTGGCAAATCGACGGTACTGATGCCATCGATATTCAGGTCGGCGGAGTAATCCACGCCCGCGCCGTCAACAGTGATGGTGACGGTGGCTTCTCCGGTAGCATTTGAATTAGAGCCGTTGTTGGCGACCTGCGCAGAATCTAAATCGGCGGCTAAAACCAGCGTTCGAACTCCATTGGAAGTTGTGTCTGACTGCGGGATAAGTTGCCCACGGATCTCACCATCAGAGAACGAGAATCCAGAAGTACGAACTCTGACGTACAATTCACCGGCGGCGGCCTCGGCGACCAGGTCCGCCGGGGATTGGGGAGTGGTGAGAGACGTCAATGGATGAGAGTCGACAGAGAAGTCAAATCCACTCACTAAAGAGGTGCCACTTGTGATTGTGTCGTCACCACCCAAGCCATTGATAACGTCATTTCCCAGACCACCATTAATGAAGTTGTCCGAATCGTTTCCTGTCAGCACATCATCGTTGTCGGAGCCAAACAGGTTCTCAATACTTGTAAAGCTCTCAGTAAACGCGCCGTTGTCGGCGGTGCCTGATCCATCGGCAGCAAGGGTTACCGTTACTCCGGTGTCGGACCCAGCAAACGAATTGGTGTCGGATCCAGATCCCCCCTCAATCACGTCTCTTCCACCGCCTCCGGCGAGTATGTCGTCACCCGCGGATCCTCTAAGGATGTCGTCATCGCCGCCGCCCCGCAGTTGATCGTTACCAGCACCACCTTCGAGGATATCTTGGCCTTCTTCCCCCAAAAGAAGATCATCGCCCGAACCACCAGTTACTCGATCGTTTCCAAAGCCACCAGTGAGGCTCGCACCAGAGGATAAAGCTGAAATGTCGAGTGTGTCGGCTCCCGAGAAACCATCGACAAACAGGCTTTGAACGATTGATCCCCCAAACGCACTGGTGGCGGTGAACACGTCGTCAAAATCGCCCAAGTTGAAGTCCAGTGCTTCGATAGATGAACTGGTGTTGCTGATTAACAAAGTATCATTGGCAACCTGAGTCTCGCTGAGAACGAAATTTGGATTTCCGACCGCGTCTCCTTGCAGCACGATCGAATCACCACCGCCGACTTGAATCTGAAGGGTGTTGGCCGACGGTGCACTCAACGCAACGACGTCCAAATCCCCATCGTCTGCTTGAAAAGAAAGCTGGCCGGTTACTCCCGTGTCGCTGTCGAAGCCCGAATCAAAACTGATTGACGCCAGTAGGTTACGTTGTTCGAGCGATTGGATCACCAGGGATTGGCGGCGCGTCCTGCGTCTGAGGTTTCTGGTTTGTTTGCCAGTAACGGATTGAGTAATTTTTGAGATCCAGTTGTGCTTCTTCATGGAGTATCTCCTGTTGTGTTCCGCTCAAGAAAAATCGTGCCGAAGTAGGGCACCAGATGACTCACGAGGCTTTGGCCTATGAGCAATAGTTATCTCAAGCGGGGAAATTCTTTTTGCGGGACTACGGTCAACTCTCTGGTTTGACTGGCGATTTCAATTACCTGCACCAAGTGGTGCGCGGCAAGTTGTTGTGTAGAGTCGACTGATGATCTGACTCGATCAAAAAAAGATTGGTGGGTCGGCGTCGACTTGGTCAATCTAAATAGGATGACATTGACGCCCAAGATGAGTGATCGACAGAAAGGCATCGTTGGATGAATGCGCTTGTCTTTGACGAGTGATATCACATACGTGCAAGCACAGCAGGAGAGAAGACGCCGTTGAATTTGATCGTCAAGGATCTTGTGGTCGTAGAGTTGCGATGCTGGAAACTCGTCGAAACCGGTCAAACAATGGTTTTTGGCTGGCCCCCCATACTGGCGAGTTTTGGTAAACCCTAGGGATTTTGCGGGTTTTACTGTTGAGGTGCGTTAATGGAAGCCGATGGACCAGATTGAGTCATCGTTTTTTACGCAAGCTGGGGCCTCAGTATTGGACTGAAAGAAGTACCTCGTTTTGCTCAGTGACAATGGAGTCGTTATGTTTCTCGCCTATTTACCTGCTCTGTTTCTCGCGTTTTCTGGATTGGCCGTCGGCTATATCCTTTGGTATCGGGATTCGCGCCAAGATGATTTCACGAGGCGAAAACTGATTTCCCAAAACATGGAAATGAAGCAGGCGCTGACGACCGCCAAAACTTCTTATGCGGCACTTGATGAGCGTTTTACGCGTCAGCGCGGGCAACTGGGAGTGCTGCAGCAGCTGTGTGACGATTGGTCTGCTAACCGCGAGCAGGCGGAAAAGGAACGAGCTGTATTGGATGTTCAGCTGAACGAGCGCACGCGGCAAATTGAGGATCTCTCTAGCGAGCTACAGGCGGCGCGCGAAAAATCGATCAAGCTTGAAGATACTGTTCACTCTTTAACGCAAACGCAGCTAGAGAAAATTTCCAGCATCGAGAGCCAATGGAGTCAAAAGACTTCCTTGGCCGAAACTTCGTTGGTTCAAAGTCAGGCAGAAGTCAAATCGCTCGCTGGCGATCGTGACCGACAACTGGAAAAACTTCACAAGGCGGAGTCGCGTATTGCAGAGTTGGAGTCGGAACTGCGCTCCAATGCCAGCATGCTAGAGAATGCGAAACAGAATGTTTCATTGGAAACCGCACTCAAGCACAGTAAGGAACTGCTGAAAAAGTCCGAAGGTCAGTGCGCCGCGGAGCGATCTGAGAAGGAAACTGTGCGAGAGCAGCTAGAAGTTGCCAAGGCAAATTCGGCGAAACTGCAGGAGCAAATCGACGAGTTCCAACTCTGTCGCGCTGATATGGAGACTTACAAACAGAAAGCCGAAGCACTTGTGTTGTCTTTGAGTAACGCCAATGGACAACTGGACAAGGTGTTGGCTCAACGGGATTCAGCGTTGGATTCATACTCTAGCCTACAAACCACCTCTAACGGTTTGCAGGCGCGTCTGGAGAATCAAGAAGCCAGCATCCATCGGCTTCGCAAATGCCAAGACGACGCTCTGGAGAACCTCAAGCATGAGTTGAAGGTGCGAAGCCAGATGGAGGCAAAGTACGACTCGCGCCTGAGTGAATTGCGTGAGAAACTTGAAAAACAAAATGCTGAACACCAAAAACAGTTGGCAGAAGCCAAGAACGCCTCCGGCAGAATGAAGCAAGACTTTGATACCGAAGTCGAGATGCTTCATGAGGTTGCCGAAAAGGAAGTCTTGGATCTGAAGAAGCAGCTTGAGGGTGCAAATAGAACAATTGCCACTTTCAAAGCTAACCAAGCTCAAGAGAGAAACAGGTTGAAGGAATTTGAAGAGCTCTCCACGTCGCTTCAAACTTCGTCAACGGATTACCAGCAGCAAGTCGTAAAACTTGACGCTCAACGCGAGCAGTTGGCGATCGATCTTGAAACAGCCAGACAGCAGCTTAAGTCTCAACTGAAACAGGACAGCGAAACGATAGGGCTGTTGCAGGGTGAGCGTAAGGACTTGAGGACAGAGGTCGAGCGACTGCACGAGAAGATCGCTGACCTACAAGAGGCGTTGGTCAAAGCGGAACGTAGTCATCAGCAAATTGCCGAGGACAACGGGCTATTGGAGCAGACCAAAACACGGGCGGCCAACCTAGAGAAAGAACTGATTCGCAAAGAGACGGCACTAAAACATCTTCTCGCGGAATCAAATGAATTGGCGCGGCTGCGAGATGAACATGCTAGTTCACTTCGGCGTCAGGCTGAGTTGCAGGCTAGATTGGACTCGATGATGGCCGATCATTTAACGGACCAAACGTTGCGTGAACAGATTCGCGATCAGGAGAAGATAATCCAGAGCTTGCGGAACGAGATCGAAGATCTCGAGCACCAGAGACCTAGTGAGCCGGATCCTGCAATCATTTCATTTACTCAAGCAATTAAACAGCGGAACGAATCAATCTTTGATCCTGATTACGGAGGGCGAGTTCGTCACGACGCAGCCCGCGGTATTGTTTTTACAGAGGCCCCCGATTCACGCGATGATCTAAAACGTATCTCCGGAATCGCAACGGTTCTTGAAGGACGATTGAATGACTTTGGTGTTTACACCTTCAAGCAGATCATGAATTGGAACCCCGAAGAAGTCGAAGAGTTTTCTCGATTACTGGCATTCCGTGATCGGATCGAGCGAGACGATTGGCAGGGGCAAGCACGATTCTTCTACTCTCAAAAGCAAGCTGGAGCTGCCCCAGCCGCCTAAAGAAGCGGTGGGAATGAATTGCCTTATTGAGTTCACCGATCAGGGCAATTTCGAAAAATCGAATCC
Organism: uncultured Pirellulaceae bacterium; assembly: GCA_964439245.1. Taxonomy (GTDB): domain Bacteria; phylum Planctomycetota; class Planctomycetia; order Pirellulales; family Pirellulaceae; genus Mariniblastus. The sequence continues at coordinate 12,572 of CAYTPS010000044.1, forward strand.
ACGACACGCCTGCATCCACGCGGGCGTGTTTTCGTTTGGTTCCTAGCTGATCTTGGTCGACACACCGGCTGTTCTGCTGAAATATTTTCGCGCAGGGTCCGTGACGATTTGAGCATTATTGATTATTCTTTGGGTTGCAAATTACGTAATGAGTGACCTGAGAAGAAGGCCTGTTCCTTTGCGAGGCTCTCAAACGATCGAAGGATTCTGTTGATGTTCTCCAAGTATTTATCCCAAATTCTGGTTGCGGTAATCATGGCCGCCTCTAGCCTTTTATCGCTTCAAGCGTATGGGCAGTTGGAATCGGGCTGGAAGACGCATGACTTAAATCGGCCGGCTCCGAAAGTGGTCACACCCGGCGAAGGGGCCGGTATGATGAAGCCTCCCAGTGATGCGGTGATTTTGTTTGATGGGAAGAATTTCGACAGCTGGACCGGTGCCGTCGACAAGTGGAAGATTGTTGATGGCGCACTGGAATGCGTCGAAAGAGCGGGACCACTAATCACAAAGGAAAATTTTGGTGATTGTCAGTTGCACGTGGAGTGGGCTACCCCGAAAAAAGTCAAATGGGCTGGCGGAGAACGAGGCAACAGCGGCGTGTTTATGATGAACGTTTTCGAATTGCAGGTGCTCGACAGTTACGAAAATCCAACTCATGCCGATACGAGCGCGGCATCCATTTACGGCCAGTATCCGCCTTTGGTCAATGCTTGCCGTAGTCCCGGCCAATGGCAGTCGTACGACATCATCTTTCGTGCGCCGCGGTTTGGCGAAGACGGCAAGCTACAAGAAAGAGCGCGAATGACGGCGTTGCATAACGGCGTGCTGGTACAAAACAATTCAGTGATTTTGGGACCAACCGCGTGGCTTAAACATGGCCGGTACGCGAAAGGCAAAACCACCGGGCCGGTGCGCTTGCAGGATCACCGAAGCCCGGTGCGTTATCGAAACATTTGGATTAGGCCGCTGGATGGTCAGCGCCCTCAACCCAAGAACCCTTACCCCAAGGCCGCGTTGGAACTGACGCCTGAACAACAAAAGCGTTTGGTTGGAACTTACAGGACTGGAAAACAGAAAGAGTTTCATGTCTTCGAAAAAGAAGGCGGTGTCTACTGCAAATTATATGGCGTGGTGATGCGGATGGTGCCTCTGTCTGAATTGGAATTCACTTTCGAGAAATGCGCAGGAAAAATTTCGTTTAAGCTGGGAAAAGCGGGAAAAGTCGAATCTGCCAGTCTCCAGCTTGATGCCGGTGGCGTGCGTACTGGAAAAAAGGCGACAGACGATCCAACGAAGAAGGTTCAGCCAAAATCTGCGACCAAAAAACGGGCGACTGAAAAGTCTAAGAAATAGTTGTGCGTTGACCGCTTCGAAGTGAACCCAAACGCGCCTGAATGCTCCTTTCAGATTCCTGCTAACCTGTGCCAAAACTAACTCGGAGAGAGATTGAGTAAAGACCGAGATTTGATGCTGGACAATGCGCCAGTAAAAACGCTTAAGCATGGTGACCTAACCATCGAAGGCTATGCCAGAGCGGCTGTGCAATCCTACTGGCGAATTCCGGAACTCAAAATCGGATTCGACCTCGGGGCGCATCCTTGGGACTTCATGGGGGTGCCGACATGGCTGCTATCTCATACCCATTTGGACCATGTTGCGGCTCTGCCCCTGTATGTGGCTCGGCGGCGATTGATGAAAATGGAACCACCGACGATTTATCTTCCATCAGATGCCGTCGAAGGCGTGAGGAGTATGCTCAATTCATTTCAGCGGTTGGATCGTGGA
>CAYTPS010000044.1:14366-19132 GCA_964439245.1 uncultured Pirellulaceae bacterium
GCCCTGCAATCTGATTGGCGTTGAAGCGGGCATGGAATTTGAACTCTCTCGAGAGTTAGTGGTGAAGGTCTTGAAAACGAAGCATACGATCACCAGTTATGGTTATGTCATTTTCGAACGCCGCAACAAGTTGAAGCCGGAATATCAAACTCTAGCCGGGGGCGAGATCCGTGATCTGCGGCAGAAAGGTGTGGAAATCACTAACGAGGTGCGAATCCCGATCGTGGGTTACACCGGTGATACCTCTCCCCAGGGGTTAGATGACAATCCGCTGTTCTATCAAGCGAAGGTCCTGATCACGGAGATGACATTTATCGCCCCCGATCACCGCCCCCACTTGATTCACAAAAACGGGCATATGCATCTAAATGATTTTGTTGAACGTGCTGACAAGTTTGAGAACGAAGTCGTGATTGCCGGCCACCTCAGCACGCGCTATTCCCATCGGCACGCGGCGGCGATCGTCAAAAAACAATTGCCCGAAATGCTCGGTGGGAAACTGAAAATCTGGATCTGATTCGATGACTGCAACAGCGTTTCCATCGAATCCCGAACCGCGGCAGGGGTTTGATCCTCAGCAAGACACGCCAGTCAGTCTTTACGTTCATGTTCCCTTTTGTAGACATCGGTGCGGGTACTGCAATTTTTCGCTGGTGGCAGGTCGCGATTATCTGGTTAAGCGTTTCCTTAACGCGCTCGAAACAGAGATTCGTTGGCTCAAGAAGTCGTGGCGCATCAAGACGCTTTTCCTAGGTGGCGGCACGCCCAGCCATTTGCAGGAAACAGATTTTCTTCGCCTGTTTGATGCGATTGAAAGCCGTTTTTCATTTGCCGCTGATGTCGAAATTACGGCTGAATGTAATCCTCGCGACATTAGCGCTGAAAAGGTCAAAATGCTTGCCGGTTGCGGTGTCAATCGAATTAGCCTAGGCGCTCAGTCATTTGATGCCGTTAAATTGCAGCGTCTCGAACGCGATCACGACGCTCGCCAAATTGCCAGCGCGGTCGACATGATTCGTCAGCGGATCGACAACCTTTCCTTGGACCTGATTTTTGCTTCGCCAGAGGAAACCATGGAGCTCTGGCAGCATGATTTAGAATCGGCATTGAAGCTGTGTCCAGATCATCTTTCTACCTACGAGCTGACCTATGAGAAAGGCACGCAATTTTGGAATCGGATGAATCGTAGCGAACTAGCGCGAGCAGATGAAGACCTGTGTGCGTCGATGTACGAGTGGACGATACATCGGCTGGCCAGCGCGCAGATGCAACAGTATGAAGTGTCAAGTTTTGCGATGCCCGATCGGCGTTGCAGACACAATTTACAGTACTGGAATCGCCAGCCATGGTTTGCTTTTGGTCCCGGAGCGGCAAGGTTCATTGACGGCATTCGTCAGACCAATCACGGTTCAACGATGCAATATTTGAAACTGATTGAGAGTGGTCAGATGCCGGTGGCTGATCACTGCCAGCTGTCGCCGACAGATGCGGCCGCCGAAGGATTGGCCATCGCTCTCCGCCAGATCGACGGTATTTCTCAAGCAGAGTTTGAGAAGCAGTATGGTTACTCCGTTGATAGCGTGCTGGGCTCGACAAAGGCAACCTTGCTCGAGCACTCTCTCGCCGAGGAGTTTGCTGACCAATTCCGATTGACGCAGAAGGGGCTGATGGTCTGTGACCGGATTGCAGTAGAGATCATCGGCGGAGCCCCAAGTTCGTAGCGGCATTGATCAGTTTGCACTGCTGACGGCCTAGAATGAGGATGCGAGGGGAAGAAACTAGAGCCGAATTTTGTTAGGCTTTGGGTCAGAAACAAACCCATTTACCAAGAATTGCAATGGCGAAGAAAAAAGCTCCCACAACTGTCTCTGGCCCAGATCTTTTCTCTGCCAACGAACCAAAGAAGCTCTATTTGCTTGATGGGATGGCCCTGATTTATCGCGCTCACTTTGGCATGATCCGCAGTCCGCGCTTCACGTCTGGCGATGTGCCAACATCGGGAGTTTTTGGTATCGCCAATACCGTGCTCGATTTGATCAAGCGGCAAAAGCCAACCCACATGGCGATTGCTTTTGATACCAGTGACCCAACCTTTCGTCACGAAATGTTCACTGAGTACAAAGCGCAGCGGGACTCACTCCCCGAAGACCTTGCGATTCAAATCCCGCTGGTCGATCGTTTAATGAAGGCGCTCAACATTCCCGTCATTCGTACGCCCGGTTTCGAGGCCGACGACATCATCGGGACGCTGGCTCGAGAAGCGGCAGCCGAGGGATATGAGGTGTTTATGGTGACGCCCGATAAAGATTACCACCAATTGGTCACCAATCAGATCAAAGTTTACAAGCCCGGTAGGCAGGGGAATTCATACGAGATCATGGGCGTTCCCGAGGTGCTCGAGAAATGGCAAGTGGAACGCGTCGACCAAGTCATCGATATGCTCGGACTGATGGGAGATGCCAGTGACAATGTCCCGGGAATTCGCGGCATTGGCGAAAAGACGGCGCAGAAGCTGATCGCCAAATTTGGGTCGATTGAAGAATTGCTTCAAAGCACTGATCAGCTCAAGGGCAAACAGAAAGAGCGTGTGATCGAAGGTCATGATATCGCTTTGCTTTCAAAACAGCTGGTCACCATCAAAATCGACGTGCCTCATGAGTTGCGGCTGCACGATTTCCTGATGGTCGACGCCAATGCAAAAGAGCTCAGGTCGCTGTTTGTTGAACTGGAGTTCGATTCCTTGGGTAAAAAGCTGTTTGGAAAGGACTTTAGTTCATCCAAAAGTAGGGCAGCAGTGATTCGTGGGAAGCGTGAGAAGGAGATACAGGCGGGACTATTTGATTCAGAAGAGATAGAAGAAAAAACGATCGACAATGTTCCACACAAGTACCATTGCGTTGAGACCGCGGAGCAGCGAGCCGAATTGATCAGGAATTTGGCCGGCCAGAATTCGATCTGTTTCGATATCGAAACGACGGGACTGAACCCGCGCACCGCAAAACCTCTGGGGATCGCGTTTTCAGTGGCCGCCGGCGAGGCATGGTATGTCGTGTGTCCGGAAGGCTCCGATGAGTGCCGATCGGTGCTGGAGGAACTGCGTGGGATTTTTGAAAACCCGGCGATTGAAAAGATCGGACACAATTTGAAGTATGACGTGTCCCTGCTGAAGTGGCACGGGATCGAAGTGGAAGGGAAATTGCTCGATACAATGCTGGCTCATTCGATGAAGGAGCCGGAGATGAGTCACGGGTTGGACTACTTGGCGAAGCTGTACCTCGGCTATAAGCCAATTTCGATTACGGAGCTGATCGGCCCTAAAGACAGTGACCAAAAGAACATGCGGGACGTGCCGCTAGATAAATTGGTTCCCTATGCCTGCGAAGATGCGGATATTACTTTACAGGTGGCGCAGAAGCTGCTGCCGGATATTGACGCGCGCGGTGTTAGCCAAGTGTGCCATGAGATCGAGTGCCCGCTGATACCTGTTTTGATCGACATGGAGTATCAAGGGATTCGCCTGGATACAGAATCATTGTTGGATTTTTCAAAGAAGCTGGACAAAGAAATCGATGAGTTACGAGATGGGATCTACGAAGAGGCGGGCCACGAATTCAACATCGATAGCCCCAAGCAGTTGGGCGTAGTGATCTACGAAGAGATGAAGCTGGTGGATAATCCGCGCAAGACCGCGACCGGTCAGTATTCAACACGCGAGCAAGAGTTGCTTCGTCTTGCGCCGCATCACAAGATTGTTGAAGATGTTTTAGAGTACCGTAACGCCGTGAAACTAAAGTCGGTCTACGTCAGTCAGTTGCCAGATTCGATCAATCCGAAAACAGGCCGCCTACACACGCACTACAGTCAAACTTGGACGGCCACAGGGCGGATTCAATCCAACAATCCTAATCTACAGACGATTCCAATTCGCAAGCAACGCGGTCGTGAGATCCGGGCGGCTTTTGTGCCCAAGGACGAAGACCACTTGATCCTTTCGGCTGACTATTCACAGATCGAATTGAGGATTATGGCCGAATTGAGTAAAGACGAAACCATGATGGAAGCGTTTACGTCGGGGGCTGATATCCATGCTTCGACCGCTGCTAAGGTGTACAAGGTTGATCCTGAAGACGTGACGCGCGAGATGCGTGACAAAGCCAAAACGGTAAATTTTGGGATCATCTACGGAATTTCCGCGTTTGGCTTACAGCAGCGTTTAAATGTCCCGCGCCGAGAAGCCAATGAACTGATCGATAACTATTTTGAGAAGCACCCCGGCGTGCAAGACTACATCGACAAAACGATTGCCTTTGCGCAGGACAAGGGGTATGTCGTGACTCAGACGGGCCGCCGCCGATATATTCGTGACATCAATTCCCGCAACCAAACATTGAAGCGCGCCGCGGAACGATTGGCAATGAATAGTCCACTTCAAGGAACGGCAGCGGATCTCTTGAAGCTGGCGATGATTAAGGTGACAGAGACCTTAAAAAAGAACAAGTTTGAGACCAAGATGCTTCTGACCGTTCATGACGAGATCGTATTCGACATGAAGAAAAGCGAGCAGGAAGAGGTGATTCCGGCGATCACCAGGGCGATGGAGACGGCGTTACCGATGTCCGTGCCCATTCTGGTGGAGACTGGCTTCGGCGAAAACTGGCTGGAGGCTCACTGATTTTTCGAGCCAATTTCGCCGCGCGGTGACCGAAAGCAAATTGCGAGGCGGATTGTGGCCCGTTTTTCAACGCCGGACGCCTGTCAGGCTGCAA
>CAYTPS010000045.1:0-5885 GCA_964439245.1 uncultured Pirellulaceae bacterium
CTGCATAGAGTATCAAATTATTCAAAGCCTAAACAGCGATCACCTCAAAATGCCTCCTCAAACTGATATTCGCATCGCTGATGTCGATCTCTATTTCTTGCCCGTGCAAACCCGGATGCCGCTTAAGTTTGGGGCTGAGTCGTTGGAATCGGTGGTTTGCGCGCGAGCAAAAATCACCGTCGAGAATGGTCAAGGCGTTTCTGCTGTTGGCTGGGGTGAAACACCACTTTCGGTCCAATGGGTCTGGCCCAGCACGCTGACCATGCAGTTTCGCCTCGAACGCCTCCAGGAATTTGCCAAACTGCTCGCAAGTAACGTCCGACAGATGAAGCTCACTGGCCACGCGATGGAAATCGGGTTGGAATTGATCGAGAACGTGATCGGCAACATCAGCGTCGACCAGCCCGGCGACTCACCAGAACAAAAGATGCCGTACCTGGCGAAGTTGGTCGTGGCCAGCGTCTTTGACCAAGCCATTCATGACGCTTACGGAAACGTAAACGAAGTCGATATCTACCAGGCATACGGCAAGCCATTTCTTGATCGGCCATTGGCGGATTTTTTCCTGCCTAAAGAAATCGCCGGTCAAACTATCGGCGACGACGCCAACCAACTGCTTTCCGGACGCTACCTCAACGAATTCATCGACAACTCTCCGCCGACCGAGATGCCGGTCTGGCATTTGGTTGGTGGGCTGGACCCAATTGCCTCAAACGAACTGACTTCACAACATCCCAATGATGGGTATCCCGTCTTGCTAGAGGACTGGATCAAAACCGATGGCCTGGATTGCCTAAAGATCAAATTACGCGGTAACGATGCGGACTGGGACTACCAGCGATTGGTCAATGTGGGCCGCATTGGAATGCCGCTGGGGGCCAAACACCTGTCGGCAGATTTCAATTGCATGGTCCGGGACGTGGACTACGTCAATCAAATTCTTGATCGACTGAAGGCGGACCACCGCGAAATTTGGGATTCGATCCTTTACGTCGAACAGCCTTTCCCGCATGAACTGGAAGAGTTGCAGTTAGATGTCCACAGCCTTTCGAATCGCAAGCCACTGTTTCTAGATGAAAGCGCCCACGACTGGCGATATGTCGAATACGGTAGACGATTAGGCTGGAATGGCGTGGCGCTAAAAACGTGTAAGACTCAAACCGGTGCCCTGTTGAGCATGTGTTGGGCCAAAGTGCACGAGATGCCATTGATGGTCCAAGACCTGACCAACCCAATGTTGGCTCAGGTTCCCCACGTTAGACTGGCGGCACACAGCCGGACAATCATGGGCGTTGAATCAAACGCGATGCAATTTTATCCTGAAGCATCGATGGCTGAAGCACAAGTGCATCCGGGATTGTACAAAAGGGTCAATGGAAAGCTGAACCTTACAACACTCAGTGGGAACGGTTTTGGATATCGAGTGAACCAAATCGAACGAGCGCTTCCGAACAAAGCGGTGTAGTCGCGCCTGCCCTAAAAGGGGCTGCCGCTAACAGTACGGAAATTTTGCTTCGGCGGGCAGCTACGGTTTTTCACTAAAGGATGAGGTCAGGAATCTTGCAAAACAAAAACCAACGCAAGGATTAGAAGCCGAATCAAATTAGAGAATTTCATCTCCTGCCTATTTTTGTGAGCGAACTAACGACAAACTTTTTTCATTCAAAACTCTTCACACAGGTTGCTGATGCAAGGCGTTCTAATTGAAAAACCGTACAAGTTCGTGCCGCCGTTGACTCAGGCGTGGCCCGCACAACTAGCGGTAAAGCTAGGAGTTCACAAATGGTTGTTGAGATCCCGCGAAGGCATCGTGGAGTGTGAGGTCCGCAATGCCGATCGACTCAAGGCCTCCCTTGCCGCTGGCCATGGAGTCATGCTAACGCCCAATCACCCGCGCACCAGCGACCCGATGGTGATGTGTCATGTTGTCGCCGAAACGGGGATCCCTTTCTACACGATGGCCAGCTGGCATCTGTTCAATCAGAACGCGCGAACGACGTTTGCCATTCGCATGATGGGAGCGTTCAGTGTCAATCGAGAGGGATTGGACAAAGCGTCGGTCGATTACGCAGTAAACGTACTTCAGCACGCTCAGCGGCCGTTGCTAATTTTCCCCGAAGGCACCACCAGCCGCACCAATGATCAATTAATGGCGCTGATGGATGGCCCCTCGTTCATCGCGCGCACCGCCGCAAAACGACGAAACAAAAAAGACGGCGGCAAGGTCGTCGTCCATCCCGTAGGAATTCGTTACCTCTTTCAAGGTAATTTGGAAGATGCTTGCGAGGGTGTGCTGAATGAGATCGAGAACAAATTGACTTGGCGACCGAGCCCAGAAAAACCACTGGTTGATCGAATTGTCAAAATTGGTGACGCGTTGTTACGGTTGAAGGAACTTCAATACGGCATCCTGCCTGACAACTCGCTGACACTCAAACAGCGCCAAAACGCGTTGGTCAATCGTTTACTTCATCCGCTGGAGCAAGAGTGGCTGGGCGCGCGTTCAGATGCGGGTATTGCGATTCGCATCAAGAACCTGCGAATGAAAATCTTCCCCGAACTTAGCCGCAACACTCTTCCAGCTGACGAACAGCGACGTCGCTGGCGACAATTGGAGGACACATACCTAGCGCAGCAAATTGATTGCTATCCTGAACAGTATCTTACCGAGTACCCGTCGGTCGATCGAATTTTGGAGACGGTCGAGAAATTCGAAGAGGACCTTAACGACCGGTGCCGCATTCACGGTAACATGAAAGTCATCGTCGACATCGACGAAGCGATCGAGGTATCTGGCAAGCGCGACAGAGCGGCAAAATCAGATGCCCTGATGGACCAGATTCGACAGCGGCTGGAAACCAAATTGGTAGAACTTCAATCTGAATCCAAAATGTACGTCAGTACCTCTCAGTAGCCGTCGTTTGTTTCGTGGCGAGTTCAAAAATGAAAGCGCGCAACCAACGTAGGTGATCCAAATCCAGCCTAACGCAAGTAGGTCTTCTTCGGGGCCTTCGAAATGGCTGTCTCAGAAGATAACTGCATCACTTTCAAACGACGTTTTCTCGTCGCAACTCCGTTTTCAAAGATCGGTGCCGATTTGCGATCGGGGCAATAGAAACCGACGAAAATGGTTTCTGCGTCGGCCAACTCTTCAGCAGTCAGCAGAACGCTGTCGAGCACAGTCGTATCGCCAGCGACATTCTCAAACAGATGTCGGTTGGTATCGCCGTGACGAAGAATCTTGCCCTGCGCATCGCAGATATGCACAAACCGCGTTGGCCGTCGGCCTGTTTTCAATTTCCAAACGAGTTCCAAACGCTTCGAGTCGTCTGGCCGCGGTGTTACGGTCAGACCAAGTAGGACGGCATCCTGATCAAACTGAACATTGCGAAACTGCCCAGCGGACTCCGAAAGTTTCTGCTGGATTACTTTGCTATCGAGGTAGTTGAATTCTCCTTGCCGGACCATCGCGACCCCCGCCAGTATGAGACACAGCGCTGTCAGACCAGCGCGGCCAAACAACAACTGACGCCCGCCGACAAGGAAGCTGCTGAATCTGGAAAGAGCTCCGCGGTGCTGCCCCGAGTTCAAAATAAACTTTCGAGCTGGAACTTCGACTAGATGAAAGAGAACAACCGACGCGGCCAGAGACAAACAAAGCGCAGCACCAATGATCCAAAAAACTGAATTTGGGGCGTCGGCCAATTGAATTCTCTCGATGACCCTGAGTACGGGCTGATGAATTAGATACAGCGCAAAGCTAATCTCTCCGAGATAGATCATGACACGATTGGCCAGCAGTTTGCTCCAGACACCACCTTCGGAAGTGCATGCGAAAGCAAATACGACAATCGCAAAAGCGGGCGCGGGACCGATGGTGTGAATCCACGAAAGCAAAGCACCGGAATAGTCATAGTAATTGCCAACACGCCACTGGAAAACTGAGTAGAAGGTAACGCATAAAATAAGTGCCAAGAGGGGAACTGCCGGGCGTTTCCATAAATTTACGACCACAGGAGTTTGCCTATATTTCAAATACGCAAAACCACAGATCATTCCCGTGCAAAAATCGTACAACCGAAACAGTGGGTTGGCCCGAATAATGATTTTGGTCGTCACGACGGAGAACCAATCGCTGAAGAAAAAATCGCATACCACCAGCAGCTAAATTGTAACTAGTAAATTGCCGGCTAACTTTTTCAGCTGAGACCTGCCGCCTCCTATGACAAAGAACGGGAAGACCAAATAGAAAAGCGCCTCGACCGAAAGACTCCATGCGGGGCCGTTGATGGAGAAAACCCATTTTTCATCTGGCACCCAAGACTGCAACAGAAATAGGTTTGAGGCAAACTGAAGGGCGCCCCAAGGCTTGAGAAATTGTCTCTCTACGCCCAGTAGACCGAACAGAACGATCAACATCGTCGCGACGTGAAGCGGCCACACACGTGCGATACGCCGCCGATAGAAATCCTTGCATGCAACAGGCTTTCGGCCAGCATAAACGTATGTCAGAATGAAGCCCGAGAGAACGTAGAAAAAACCGACGCCGGCCAAGCCAAAGTTTGCGCCACCGATGTTCAGTTCCGGATAGCGCTCAAAAATATGACTGGCAAACACAAGCATTGCCGCCAGAAACCGAAGTCCGGTCAGGGCCCCCAGTTGTTTTAGTTGCTGTGGCTCGTTCATGCGTTGGGCAGTGTCGGGGAGTACAGATACTTAGACCGTGCGGGGAGATTAAAAAAGTTCAGGCGACCTCGCAATACAGATAGGATGCGGTTCAAGACTGGAGTGCATTTTCAGAATTTTGTTTGCTGGTCAGGGAGTAGTGGATTGCCCTCTAATGGATTAGAGCTTTCCACTTTGAATATTCCGGTGTTGTCGCGTTTTCTGATGGCGGCGATGCTTTGAGCCAGAAAAAACCAACGGCATCTGAGAGGCTCGCTAGCAGCAATCGTTGGCGAAACGGCCGCATACTGACCAGCGCCGGAATACTCTTGAGGGATCACCGAAAGATCCACAACCCATAAACCAGCTTCGTGCATCGAAAGATTTAGGCTTCTACTTGGCAACAGGCAAATGAGCAAAACCAAAAAAATCTCATTCAAGCGAATCATGCATGCTAGGCAGTTCGCAATAGTGTTGCTGTCGTTCGTTTTGGCAGGAAACGCGCTCAACCTGCGGGCAGACTCTCCCAACATTATTTTGATCGTCGCCGATGATTTGGGCTACGGCGAACTTGGCTGTTACGGCCAGCGCTTAATCAAGACACCCAACATCGACCGAATGGCCAAAGAAGGAAAGAGGTTCACCAACTTCTACGCCGGCTGTACGGTGTGTGCTCCGTCGCGTTCAGTCTTGATGACTGGCCAGCATGCAGGGCACACTTGGGTGAGAGGAAACGCCGGCAACGACATTTCCATTCAAAGTCTACGCGATCGTGATGTGACGGTTGCCGAAGTATTGAAGTCAGCCGGATATCGCACCGGATTGTGCGGCAAGTGGGGTCTAGGGGAATTCACCAAAACGCGTACGGAAAACCCCGGCGCCCCAACGCGGCAAGGCTTCGATTTCTTTTTCGGGTACCTCAGCCAACATCACGCCCACAACTATTACCCGGCGTATCTCTGGAAGAACGAACAACAGGTCCATTTAGAAAACGATGTGATACCGACCGGATATCAAAATCCAAATTGGCCTTTCGACGTCGGGTACTCCAGCAACCGGAAACAATACAGCCACGATTTGATCATGAAGGAGGCGTTGGAATTTATCCAACGCAACCATGATCACCCATTTTTTCTCTATCTGCCGGTGACGGTGCCTCACGCGAACAATGAAGGGACTAAAGGAACCGGCAATGGCCAAGAAATTCCCGACTATGGCAT
>CAYTPS010000045.1:5895-18991 GCA_964439245.1 uncultured Pirellulaceae bacterium
CTCAAGAAGCTGAAATTTGATGACGACACCGTCGTGATCTTCACCAGCGACAACGGACCGCACGACGAAGGCGGCCACAATCTGGATCGCTTCAATCCGTCCGGCCCGTTGCGGGGGCAAAAACGAGATCTATACGAGGGTGGAATTAGAGTTCCGTTGATTGTGCGATGGCCAAATAAGATCGCCGCCAATTCGCTCAGCGCTCACATCGGCTACTTTGGCGATTTCATGGCCACCGCCGCTGAACTCGCGGGTGTGGCGATGCCGGAGAATTTAGATTCCATCAGCATGTTGCCGGAGTTGACCGGCATTGGCGGGCAGCAACAACATGACTATCTCTACTGGGAGTTTTACGAAGGGCGTGGGAAACAAGCCGTCCGCGCAGGTGATTGGAAGGCGGTTCGCATGCCGATGTTTTCCGGTGAGACCCAGCTGTTCAATTTGCTTGAAGACATTGGCGAGTCTAATGACGTTGCAAGCGCGCATCCCGAGATTGTTGCTCGATTGGAAGCGCAACTTGAGCAGGCTCATCGCCCCAATGCGAATTGGAAGACATCAAAAGTAAGCAAAACGTCGGGCGAAAAAAATTCCGCAACCTCCTCGCGCCAAAAATTTACTTGGACACCCAAGTGGTCCGTTGCGCGAGACCGTCCGGGGTACGCCCTTGTTGAAGGCGTCGAGCATTTTCCAGTGTTGAAGCCGTCACTTGAAGCAGGGGCTTACCAACACCACCCGCAGATTGCCATTTTCCAAGGGCACTTCTACGCCAGTTGGAGTGCGCATCGGTCAGGCGAAGACGGACCGGGACAGCGCGTGATGTTCGCGCATTCGGCCGACGGACAGAAGTGGAGTACGACGCGAGAGTTGTTTCCCGCCATCGATCAAGCCAAGGTTTCGACAACGACGGGCCGCGCGTTGACGGCGCTACGTTTTGTTGAGACCAACGACAAACTGTTCGCCATCGCCGAAGCACATCAAAACACTGGATATACTTCCACCGACCGATTGATGACTGCCGCTCCGCAGTCCGAAGTCAGATCCGAACAATTTCCCAAACGCAGTCGGCAGGGCTTAGGCCGACTCGTGCGTGAGGTGACGTGTCCTAACCAACCGGGGACGATCTACTGGTTGAACGATGACAAGCCGCTGCCTGTTGACGGGCATGCGGACTTCGAAGTGGCAACACAAAAGAACTTGCTCGAATCGGCGGCGATCAGAAAACGACTGGCCACGCCACTACACGCCCCAACGTGGGATTTCAAAAACAACTCCACTGAAATCCGTACTGCCGATGGAACGTTGTTGACCGAGCCCGCGACGTATCGAACACCGGCTGGAAAATTGGCGCGACTTTGGCGGGCTCAGGATAAGTCGTTTCGCATGTACGGGCAGACGAGCACCGATGGAGAGAACTGGAGCGCCCCGGTCATCACCCCGATTCCTGATGCTCCAGCGAAAACAGTTGCTGTCAATCTGGATTCCGAAACAGTTGCTCTAATTGGCAATCAGGTATTCAACAAAAGAGGCACACGCCGCGATCCCTTGATCGTTGCGCTTTCGAAGAATGGACTAGATTTCGATCGCGCGTTCTCCTTACGTTGGCGAACGCCGAAATTTCGCACTCCGCGGCAGCAAGAGGAACCAGACGGGCGGGGAACGGGATTTCAGTATCCCAGCGCCGCGGTCTTCGACGGCTACCTGTGGGTCATCTATTCGGTTAACAAAGAGGCCATTGATGTCTCGCGCATCAAACTCGAATCCTTGCAGAATTTTTCCCCGTGCGGATTTTTCAACGCGGCGTGTATCGCGGATGTCGTCAAAGAATCAGAAGCTCGCTTCAAAGGCGTCACCTTCGATCAAGATGCCGTCTTGGCCGGTACAACCACCGAGCGGTTTGCCGATGGATCGTGCCGTTTGAAAATGGTGTGGCATTTGAAAGCGGGCCGTCGTGCCAATCGGTTTATTCACATTTGCGACGAAGAAGGCAAAGTGCTTCGCCAAGGCAATCAGAATCGCGCGTTGTTTGGATCGGTGACCGGCGAGCGAACGGTTCTCGATTCGGTATACCTGCCAAGTGAATCATTGAGAGACGCATCTTTTGTTGCCGCCGGATTCTACGATGCTGAAAGAAAATCGGCTCCTGTCACCAAGGCTGGCGCGCCTACCGGCAAACATCGCTTACAGGTTCTAAGTTTGAAACCATGATTCTCCCGGTCCGAATTTCAGCAAAAATGATCGTGGTAATTCAAAAGTGGGGAGTAAAACCTCCGCCGCATTGTCCCAACCGATATTTTCGCAATATTCGGTTAATCTCTGTTGCGGTCTTTAGCATCGTGGAACCACGGTTAAGCGTCTGCCGCCTGCCGCTGTGCGATGTTAACGGGTGCAAAGATTAGATTGTGTCCGTCCTCAGCATAGGCTGCTTGTGATCGGCGTAAAAACTCATATTTTTCCCGTATTTTCTTGGTCATCACTGCCCATTTCAGGTGTTGTGTTTTATCATGACGCCCGGTTCGAAGTGGACCGAAGTCGAAAAACACCGGACTGGAAAGTCTTCCTGCGGCCGGACGACCAAGAGGAATCCACCGCCAATATTTTCTAGGAGTAAAGTGTGGCTAACGTAGAAACAAAACTAGCTTACAAAGTCAAAGACATTTCACTGGCCGAACTCGGCCGCAAAGAGATCATGCTGGCCGAAAACGAGATGCCAGGCTTGATGGCGTTGCGTGCCAAGTATGGTGAATCTAAGCCGCTGACCGGTGCCCGCATTGCGGGCTGCCTGCACATGACCATTCAGACAGCAGTTTTGATTGAAACTCTGGTTGAGCTCGGTGCAGAAGTAACTTGGTCCAGCTGTAACATCTTCAGCACCCAAGATCAGGCCGCGGCCGCGATTGCGAAGGCTGGCATTCCCGTTTTCGCTTGGAAGGGTTTGTCTGAAGAAGAGTTCGAGTGGTGTATCGAGCAGACGCTAACGGCCTTCCCATCGGGAGAGCCACTGAACATGATTTTGGATGATGGCGGAGATTTGACTGCCATGGCCCACGAAAAATTCCCAGAGTTGCTATCCAACGTCAAGGGAATCAGCGAAGAAACTACCGCTGGTGTTCATCGTTTGATCGTTTTGGCTCAACAAGGCAAACTGCAAGTTCCAGCGATCAACATTAACGATTCCGCTACCAAGAGCAAGTTCGACAATCTATACGGGTGCCGCGAGTCTTTGGCTGACGGTGTTAAGCGTGCCACTGATGTCATGCTGGCCGGTAAGGTTGCTGTTGTCGGTGGCTACGGCGATGTTGGCAAAGGATGCGCTCACTCGTTGCAGCGTTACGGTTGCCGCGTGATCGTTACAGAAATCGATCCAATCAATGCCTTGCAAGCCGCAATGGAAGGTTTTGAAGTCGTCACCATGGACGACGCATGCTCCGAAGGTAACCTATTCGTAACAACGACCGGTAACAAAGATATCATTCTTGGCCACCACATGGCCAAGATGCCTAACGATGCGATCATCTGTAACATTGGGCACTTTGATACAGAGATCGACGTAGCTTGGTTGGAAGCTCAAGTTGAAGCTGGCAAGATCAAGAAAGAGAACATCAAGCCTGCCGACATCGGTGCGGTTGATCGTTACACTTTCGAAGATGGTCACAGCGTCATGGTTCTGGCTCAAGGCCGTTTGGTAAATCTTGGCTGTGCAACTGGCCACCCAAGCTTCGTGATGAGCATGTCGTTCACCAACCAAGTTCTCGCTCAGCTGGAACTTTGGGAACGATCTGACCAATACGACGTTAGCGTCCACTTGATGCCAAAGCGTTTGGACGAAGAAGTCGCGCGACTACACTTGGACCAACTAGGAGTTAAGCTGACCAAGCTAACACCTGAGCAAGCGGAGTACATGAACGTTCCGATCGAAGGCCCTTACAAGCCAGATCACTATCGTTACTAAGCGATAGCTGGAACGTAAGCTTCCTTTAACCTGCCAAAAATAAAACGCAGCGTGTTTTCACGCTGCGTTTTTTTGTTTGCGCGAATTCCCACACGAATTCTTTTAAGCTGCAACGCTAAGTTTGACGCGGTGAAACCGAATGTCAAAGCTGGTTTAACGCGTTTGTCTCATTTTCAGCCCATCAATTCTGATTGACTTCAGACATTTGTCTCAGTCGTTGTGATAAAATACACGCTGGAGCAGCTCGTTGTACTTTAGATTCCCATCTAGCCAGCCTCCCGACTTATTTTCCGCCCGTCATTAAATAATTTAGACATTCTGAAAGGTTGAAAATGCGAAGAATCATTTTTGGTGCCATTCTAACGGCCATCGTACTTGCGATGGGTGCTCACCAATTAGAAGCCCAAGTATAAAAACAAGCCAGGGTCACAAGTCACGGCGCCTCTCACAATATTAATCCGGGGCCATTCTCTCCGTTTTTCACTGAAGCAACTGATTCCAACAACGGCAATGTATATAACTTTGCAGCAGCTGCTGGGTTGGGCGATATCGTTGCGGGGGCAAGCAACACGACAAATATTTCAGGGACGTTGACAGTTGTTGGAACTGCCAACGCAGTTACCAACTTCAATGATGGCAATGGTCTGCCTAAAGGAATTACACTCTCGTACGACCTAAGTTTCAGCATTTCTACAGACGACGGCATGCTAGTTACGGCCAACGGAAACACCGGTAACGGTTTGGCTCCGGGAGCTTTACCAAACGGCGTGTTTGATCCGGGCGAGTCCATTGAGTTCTCAGCTGCGACGATCAGCAACGTCCAATTTACCGGTACTCCAACTGATGCGGGCGTGACATTCACCCCCGGCTCCGTGACTGGAGTGGGGCTCTCTCTGTTCCGTTCCAACAACTTTGGTGAAGGCAGCAATGGAGCCACTCTCAGCAACGGAACCGATACGATCGGATTTGGTCTTTCGATGGGAACTGTTGCCAGCGGCGTCGCAATGAACAACAACTTTACCTCAGGTAGATTTCCAGCGATGGCGATGGACACACCTATCACTCTGACCATGGATACAGGTACTTTTAATCTCAAGGGGATCGAGTTTACCGCGTTTGTGGATTACCAATTCACATCACCAACTTCTGGTTCGAGTGTGACTTTGACGAATTACTCTCACAATATCGGTGACGGCACGGCCCCACCTTCTCCGTTTTTCACTCAATCAACTAATGCCAATGACGGCACCGTTTACAATTTCCTCCCGGAAAATGGCTTGGCAGGATCGATCGTCGCTGGAGCGGCCAATTCGACTGCGGTAAGCGGAACGGTTTCTATCGTTGGTAATGCGACCGCAGCGAACAACTTCTCCAATGGAAACCAGCTTCCTGAAGGCGTAACGTTGTCCTAAGATCTGAGTTTCACAGTCAGCTCGCCCGATGGTGCGCTCACGACCTCAGCAGGCAATACTGGAAACGGCATTGGTGTTGGCTCTAACAAATACGAAGCAACCAATAATGGCGAACGGCTGGTTTTCTCAACTGCGACCATCTCAAACATCGCCTTCACAGGAACTCCAACTGATGGTAGCTCTTTCGTACCCGGCACAGTGAGCGATGTCGCTTTGACAAACTTTCGCTCAAACAATTTCCCGGAAGGGACAACGGGAGCTGTACTGAGTGATGGTACAGATTCAGTTGGATTCGGACTTGCTACAGGGAGCGTTGCAAGCAACATTCCGATCAACAATAGCTTTGCAGCAAACGCGCGTTTCCCAGGATTCTCGCTACTGACAACCCCAGTGACTTTGACTGCAGACACAGGAACGTCCAGTTTCAACCTGAAGGGTTTTGAGTTGGCAACGATCTTCGATTACACCATTGGTGGTGCATTGAAGGGGGACGTCGATTTGGACGGAGACGTCGACTTCGCAGATATCGCGCCGTTTATCGCAGTGTTGCAGTCCGGCGTTTTCCAAGCCGAAGCAGATTGCGATTGCAGCACGGTTGTCGACTTCGCAGATATTCCAGCGTTCATTGCCATCTTGCAAAATCAGTAAGTAGAACGCTGTTATTGCGCGATCGCGTGTTTTTTAGCGTTCGTGTGATTCGATAAAGAAATAGAGCCCTCCTTGGTTCACTTCGTTGTGAATAACCAAGAGGGCTTTTTTTGAGGTCTCAAACGTATTGATTTTCTTGAGGGTTTTCTGGGCAGATTCCTATTGAGGTGAAAAAACTAGCCAAACGCAACGTCGACGCTCAATCAAGATGGTTTGTACTCGTTGCCGCAAGACCAGCACGCGAAAAACCCCTCGTCTACTTCCTCGCCGCAACCGCAAGTCCAAGCGGGACAGGTCTCTTCTTGCGCCACGTGCAGATCTGCCAGCAGTGCTTTGGCCTTTTCAAGATTCGAATGAGTGACGACCAACCGAATGGCGGAAAGTTCTCCAATCCCAAGATCAAACGTGCCACCTTCATCGTCCATTTGCGCCGTGATATTGTTCTCAGAGAGCAACGCAATTGCGGCTTGCGCGGTGATCTCGTTGGCGAATTCCCCAACGGCAACCAAGTAGTCGTCATCTTGCATCAGAATCCCCTTCAGTGGCATACGGTGATCTTGGTCCGTTACCCTCAACAAAAACAACGTTACTTCGCGACATCAACGCCAACGATTCTTATGGTGTCTGCTCTTCCTCAGGCCCGGCAAACGAATGATTCAACCAGACTTCTGCGACTTTTGCCACCTCGTCGTCATGGTTGACTTTCATTTGCTCAAACTGACCATCATTGTAATCTCTGGTCATCATCAAAAACAGGTTGCCCGTCTCAAACTCACCGCGTTGCGCCGGTTCTGGAATAGTCCCGTTTACCAAGGTAGCGGTCAATTTTGCGTAGACGCAGCTGGACAAAAACAATCCCGTGGCAACTTTCGCCAACCGCGCAGACTGCAATTGCTGCTGCAACAACTCTTTCCCGCTAGAGGCGTAAGCCGTTTTGAGGGACCAGCCGAATTTTCCGGTGTGGCTGCCAATCCATCTTGAATGGAACCGCAGATGCTCATGTTTTACTGTGACAGAAGGCGTCCCCACATAAATCTTCTTTGGAGCCTGCCACCAATTGGCCGTCAATGTTTTGAGATCGTCTCCAACGGCCTGTATTGCATTAACCACCAATTGCTGTTGTAGAACGTCGTTGGCCCCCTCGCTGATCAAGCTGTAACGGATGTTTCGCAAGTCACGTTCTAGAGACTGATCGTTGAATAGACTCTTTCCACCCCAAATATCCATAGCGTCATTTACGATCTGCCATAGAAATGAATTTGCCGCCAGCTTCAACATGATCGCTTCGTTTTGAATCGACTCTTGGCCTATGTCAAGGTGAGCAGCCACATGGTAAACAGCCGACTCCAATGCAAACATATTGGCTGCCGCCAACGCGATCTTCTCTTGCACCAAGCCGAACTGCCCGATCGACTTGCCCGACTGTTTGCGAAACTTTGCACGCTCGACCATGCGTTGAAGAAGTGACTTTCCAGTTCCCAGCATGGCGGCTGCATAGAGAACATTTTCGCTTTGCCGCGCCGCCGCAAGGATTGCTTGGCCGTCGCCGATGTTGCCCAACACCGCATCAGGGAGCAGTGAAACCCCATCAAGCCGCAAGTTGCCAACAGAAACCCCGCGGTTACCCAATTTTCCACCTGATGAATCTTCGACGGTCACTCCCTGCAAATCAGGGGTTACCAAGAATGCGGTTGCTGCGTCATCGGCAACATTGTTGTCGGGGGTTGCCGCCAACACGACAATCAAATCCGCAGTTGGCGCATTGCTTACCCACCGCTTTTCACCGTCAATCACAAATTGGCCGTCCTTGTTTTTTGCCGTTGTACGCAGACGATCGGTGCAAACTCCGCCAAGCGTTTCGGTAACGGCCAACGATGCCGAAATCTCTCCATCGATTAGTTTCGGCAACCATGTTTCTTTTTGTTCGTCACTACCGAAGGTTGCCAAAGCACCGATTACGCTCGTGGCTTGACTGACTGCGGTGGCGGTGGAGCCGCATCGTGCTCCGATCGTCTCCATCACTCGGCAGAAATTGAAGTGGGTAACTCCGGCCCCTCCAAAACTCTGATCCAACGTCATACCTAGGACTGACAGATCACCAAGTTCCTGCAAGACCGACGGTTCCAGCTGCCCCTGGGCATCTATTTGATCTGGGAAAACGTACGTGCGACAAAACTTGTTAATCGTAGCAACCGTTGCATCACCCTCGGCTCGCTCCGAGTCGCTCTGCTCGTAATACGGCAGCATTGAATCTTCGTTAAATTTGCCAAAAAACAGTTCGTGAACGAAGCCAGTGCTTTGGGGCGTGGTGCTAGAGGATTGATTTGGCTGATCCATTTTTCAAGTCACCTGATTCGATTGTTTGAACGACATCTATAAAAATAGATCATCGCCGCACGATTGGCAACTGTTGGGTCGCAAATCGATAGCGTGACAGCTCTCTAACAGACGCATGGAACTATCGCACAAGATCTAATTCGGGCGATGACAAATGTCTTTGCTATAGCTAAACTGATCCTCCGATGGCCTAAAAGATTTCGTCGCCGCCCCTTCTTCCTCACACTAATTAATCTATGTCTGATAAAACGCTTGTCACTTGGCACGACCAAACCGTAAAACGTCCGCGCGGCGCTGTTGTCTGGTTCACCGGACTTAGCGGCAGCGGAAAATCGACTGTGGCCAATTGCGTCGACGCGAAACTTCATGAGATGGGCGCAGGCAGCTTTGTCCTCGACGGCGACAACATTCGCCATGGGCTCAACGCCAGCCGCGAAATTCTTTCACCTGTCTTTGGAGAAGATTTCGCAAACCGCTTTGGATTAGGATTTGCTCCAGAAGACCGGACGGAGAACATTCGCCGCATCGGATGTGTGGCGGAGATCTTTTGCAGTTCGGGTACGTTAGCGTTGACCGCGTTCGTCAGTCCATACCGCAAGGATCGCGGTCTGGTCCGCCAAACGGTTAACGCCTCCGGCGATGAATCAACCAGCGATTTCATCGAAGTGTTCGTGGACACGCCGATCGAAATCTGTGAACAGCGCGATCCAAAAGGACTTTACAAGAAAGCCCGTGCCGGTGAAATCAAAGGATTTACCGGAATCGACGCGCCTTACGAGGCGCCGGAAAACCCTGAACTTCATCTCCAGGGTGACCTTCCGGTGGAAACGCTGGCTGATCAAGTCGTGGCATATCTAAAGAGCATTGGAAAATGCTAACCTCAATCGTTTGAGCTCAACCGCTACGGTTTGTGGTGTTGCCCTGTTGAAGCGGGAAAACTCCCTTTGGCTTGTTTGATTTCACCTTGAAAACAGGTCTCAGGAACGTAACATGTGCACGCGCTATAATGGCATACGTCTCCGATCTGTCTGCCGCTATGACAGGCTCAAAGCCTATCCTGCGGTTTCTCAATTTGTTAAAAGTCCCTTCCATGATGCTAACACTGCCAATCTACTGTGCGCTTATCGCAGTGGCGTCGGCATTGGGAGGGTTCATCTCGACGCTGGTGAAACTTACGCACCGTAAGATTCAACTGACGCTCAGTTTCGTCTCCGGGGTGATGCTGGGGGTGGCACTGTTGCACCTACTTCCACATTCTATTCAGAAACTAGAAAGCCCTGAACTAGCACTTGGGATATGTCTGTTCGGCCTGTTGTTCATGTTCTTCCTGATTCGAATGTTTCATTTTCATCAGCACGATTTGGCGTTCGACACCCAACACGATCACGTCCAAAAAGAGCTATGCGACGATAAACGCGATCACCACCACGTTCACTGCGACCAGCACCACGGGCATGTGGACCTATCCTGGGCTGGGCTTTGCCTAGGACTTGCCATCCACACGATCATCGATGGTATCGCATTGGGGGCGGCCGTTTCTGGGTCGAGTGCGATGACCACTGCGGGGCTGGGAGTATTTATCGCGATTGTGTTGCACAAACCACTGGACGCACTTTCAATTACGTCTCTGATGGCTGCCAAAGGCTGGAGCGTGAATCAGCAATTAGTCGTCAATCTAGTTTTTGCAACAATGTGCCCGTTGGGAGCGATCCTGTTTGCGTTGGGATTGGATTCGATGGCGGCCAGCCGCGACATGATCTTGGGAGTGTCTCTAGCATTCTCCGCCGGTGTGTTTCTTTGTATCTCATTGGGTGACCTATTACCGGAAGTCCACTTTCACTCGCACGACCGATTGCAGCTTTCGATGATGCTTTTGCTCGGCGTGCTTATCGCGCTGGGGATCGAGTTCCTGCCTGGCCACGCTCATTGAATTGACCAAAACTATCTTCGTTTTACAGTGCCGCACATGGCCCGCTCTGATGTCGCGGTGGGCTCAGAATTTCCGACTCGCTTTTCGCTCGTATTATCAGTCTGCCAATTTGGCCTGCTGGAGAGTGGCCGCCATCGCTACAATGCCTGTCTAAGGTTTTGCTGTCCAAATATTGTCAGAAATTCAATGCGCTTCAAATTTGTTGTTCTCGTTTGCTGCATCATCGCATGCGCATTGAACGCCCTGAAAACTTGGGCTCAATATGGTCAAGTGAAGCCCTGCCCGGAGAACCTCAGAGTAGGTTTTGACTCGATCAACCAAGAAGACTCCGAGCAGATCCTCAGAACACTGGCCGGACGAGAGTTTGCCGGTCGAGGAACCGGTCAACAAGGCTATCTCAAGGCTGCTCAATTCGTTGCCAGTAAATTGGTCGAACTTGGTTTACAACCGATTGGTTCGCCCACCGACCTTTCTCCCTCCAACCCGCCCGCTGCGAACGCTTTTCTGCATTACGTCCCACTGCAACAGCGACAGGCGATCGTGGAACACTGCTCGATCACTGCAGCGGGGCGACTTTCGATCCCCGCCAAAGGTAACATTGGATTTGATAGTTATTCTGATGGGACTCAAATTGACGGCCAGCTCATGTTCATCAACTGTCCGCGCGGTAAATTTCAGTTCCCCCAAGGCACCGATTTGCGCGACAGCGTAGTCTTCTACCAAGCCCATGAAGACGATTTCAAATATGTCCAACGCAAAATGGAACAGTATCGCGCTCTGGCCATTTTTCGAATCATCGATCACACACCGATTTCCGTCAATCAAGTCATTACCGAACGCTCCAGTCGAGAACCAGTGAAAGGTTCCATTACCAAACATGCCGCGACAGCGATGCTGAAAAGCCTAGGGTATGCCCTCCCGGGAAAAATGCAGGGAGAGAAATTCGCCGATGTCACGCACACCAATACTAATGTCACCCTCAGCAATCCAACTCGACAGTCGCAGATCATGGTTCCGAATGTCGTCGGTCTGTTGCCCGGCGCGGAACCGGCATTACAACATGAGTTTGTTGTATTGGGAGCGCACTTGGATCACTTAGGCGTAGGAAGCAGCACAACGTTCTACGGGGCCGACGACAACGGTTCGGGATCAACGGCGGTGTTAAACATTGCCAAAGCGTTGGTTGCCAATCCGTTAAAACCGAAGCGCAGTGTTCTGTTTATGTGGTTCGCTGCTGAAGAACTCGGATTGCTAGGGTCAGAATACTACTGCAATCATCCAAAACTTCCTCATGCCAACATGGCTTGTATGTTGAACATCGACATGGTGGGCCGTAACGAATCCTCGGCACGAGAAACGGCCGAAGAAAATGAGGGCAGTATCCACTTGGTGGGTAGTACTAAAGGTGGCACTGCGTTACACGAGGCTATCATGAGCGCTAACGAGCACGTTGGATTTCGATTTGAATACGATGAAGAATCAGTATTCAAACGCAGTGACCAATACAACTTTTTTCTTCACGGCGTCGAAGTCGCATTTTTGTTTGGTGGATTCCACCCGGACTACCACGATGATTCAGATTCGATCGAGAAAATCAACTTTAAGAAAGTAGTTTCGGCGTCTAGGCTGTACTATCTGACGGTGTTCAACGCGGCCGAACACAGTCGATTTCCGGCGGTAGCTCGGTAGTACCGAATACGCCTCAAACGTGGCCACGATTTTACTTTCGACATTTATAGCAACCCAAGAACCCAATACTAACGACCTTGCCCATTGACTCATGGCTGTACTTTTACAAATTAGAGACGCTCACAAGAGCTATGGCGACCAGATCCTACTTGACGGTGCCGAAGCCACGATCACTGACGACAAAAAAGTGGGCTTCGTCGGTCGCAATGGCGCCGGAAAATCAACGCTGTTGCGAGTTCTATTGGGTGACGAAGAACTGGATGCCGGCGAGGTGATTCGACATCCGCGGCTAAAAATTGGTTACCTCCGACAGCACGATCCGTTCCGCGAGGGCGAATCGGCACTGGACTTCCTCATGCGCGACAGCGATCAGCCTGATTGGAAATGCGGCGAGGTGGCGGGCCAGTTTGAGATCAAAGGCGACTTTTTGCACGGGCCAGTTTCTGCGTTGTCAGGTGGCTGGCAGACGCGCGTGAAACTTTCGGCTCTGCTGCTGAACGAGCCAAATCTATTGCTACTAGATGAGCCGACTAACTTTCTGGATTTACGAACGCAGTTGTTGTTGGAGAACTTCCTGCAATCATTTCGTAGCGCGTGCCTGATCGTGTCGCACGACCGAGCGTTCCTATCGGCCACCTGTAGCGAAACGCTGGATTTGACTGCGGGGAAATTGACGATGTATCCCGGCAAGATCGGGCCATTTCTGACCTATCAAGCAGAGCGCAAAGAACACGACATGCGTGCCAATGCGGCCGTGATTGCAAAACAAAAACAACTCGAACGCTTCATCAACAAGAACCGGGCGAATGCCAACACGGCCAGCCAAGCACGTTCCAAGAAAAAACAACTCGAGCGTTTGCAGACAACAGAGATCGCTACAAATCAACCGACTGCAGTCATCATCGCGCCGATGGTTGAGCCGCGACAGGGTGCTGCGGCGCGGTGCGTCGATCTGGCGATCGGATATCCCGATTTAGTAGTCGCCGAGGGAATCAATTTAGAAATCGAACACGGTGAGCGTACGGCGATCGTCGGAGACAACGGCCAAGGCAAAACCACGCTGCTTCGAACGCTAGTAGGATCGCTCGATGCCAAAGAAGGGCATGTTCGTTGGGGCCACCATTGTAAAAT
>CAYTPS010000046.1:0-5259 GCA_964439245.1 uncultured Pirellulaceae bacterium
TTCGCCACTGGCCTTTGACGCCCTGCATCAGAGTGACTGATGAAGCCTTGAGTTCATCATCGATTTTCTTTAGTGCCGAATCCAAAAAGGACCCGCCTTCACTCTCTAGCGCCAGTTGCACGAGGGATGGAAAAAGGCCCAGCCCCAACTTGCCCTGTCCAATCCGCCGAGTGTGATCAGATGATGCCATAAAGTGCGCTCGCTAGATTTTCGAATCTGGAAATCAAAGTACGGCCCAGCCACGCGCCTAAACGAAAAAGCCGCGGTTGGGGATGGACATCAGCGTAGTCATTTTGATATCAAGGGGCAATGATACTTAAGTGTCGTTGTGGTAGGTTACAGGCTGAATGCATGATAAATTTAAGTGACTTCAGCTAAAGGGCCACTCGATGGAGCGGCCGCTGAAACGATAAAAACAAGAAGGAAACAGCTATGGGTATGTTTGAAGGTAAAAAAGGTCTGATTTTGGGCGTGGCAAACGATCGCTCGATCGCTTGGGCGATTGCTGAAAAAATCATGGCCGAAGGCGGCGAGTGCGGTTTTACCCACCTACCCGACCGGGAAGATGATGACAAGAAAAAGAATCATCGGCGCGTGCAAAAGTGTTTTGATAAATCTGCCAATGCCGACAAGGCTAAATTCTTAGTTCCGCTGAACGTTCAAGACGACGCTCAGATTGCCGAAGTGATGAAGAAGGCGGAATCTGAATTCGGCGAGATCGATTTTCTTCTGCACTCGATTGCTTTCGCTGATCGCGCTGACCTTAGCCGCGACACCGTTGAAACGAGTCGTGACGGTTTTCAAATGGCGATGGAGATCAGTTGCTACAGTCTGATCGCCGTCACCAATGCAGCGCGTCCAATCCTCTCGAACAACTCTTCAGTCGCGTGCATGACCTACTTTGGTGGCGAAAAATGTGTACCGGGTTACAACGTCATGGGCATCTGCAAAGCAGCGCTTGATGCCACGATGCGATATTTGGCTTACGACCTTGGCCCAGATGGAATTCGCGTCAATGCGCTCAGCGCTGGCCCGCTGAAGACGTTGGCTGGGAGTGCGGCCGGAGTGGGCGAAATGCTAAAGATGTACGAGCACGTTGCTCCGATGAGCCGCAATGTAACCCATGATGAAGTCGGTAACTCGGGCGCGTTTCTGTTGTCAGATTTATCCAACGGTATCACAGGCGAGATTCTGCACATCGATGCAGGGTACAACGCAATGGGTTCGCCCGGTCGACTGACCAACATGCTTGCAGCCAAATAAGCACGGGGGCCCCAGTTTATAGGCATCGGTAAAACATGTCGCTCGATTCTCTCAGTCGCAATCAACACCACTGATCTGCGACTTGGGGATTCGTGCCACGCTTACTTTTTGTCTTTCTCACTTTTCCACAAAGTGATCGCTTCGTGATCATTGTGCGCGGCGAGGCCATCGGTACTGCGACCGCGTTCGATATCGGACTTCAGCTGCAGAAGAAGTTGCTGCACGATTTCCGGCTGGGATTCATAAAGATTCGTCGTCTCGCTGGGATCGCTTTGCATGTCGTACAACTGAGCAATCGGAGCGTTTGACTTTTTCGCGGCAGCTTCTTTGGGAGCTGTCCAACCTCCCGATCCGCGAGCCAACAACAGTTTGTATTTGCCCAATCGATACGCGAAGTGACCGCTGACCGAGTGATGGATCACACCCGCACGAGTCGAAACAATCGGCAGACCAGAGAATGCTGGAAGAATACTGACGCTATCCTCGGCTGCCGAATCAGGGAGGTTCTGTCCGAGGATTTCGCCAACGGTAGCAAATAAATCGGTGAGGCAAACAAGTTGATCAGAACTCGATCCGGGCTGAATCTTGCCGGGCCAGCGGACCACAAAAGGAATGCGATGTCCGCCATCCCAAAGGTCAGCTTTGGAGCCCCGATAGCGAGCGCTGACATGATGGCCGTCCTCTCGTAACTTGGCAATACTGGCAGCCTTGGAACAGCCATTGTCGGATGTAAACACGACCAGCGTGTTGTCAGTAAAGCCATTTCGGTCGATTGCATCGAGGATCTCACCAAAACCGGCATCGGTTTCCATTACAAAATCCGCATAGTCTCCGAGTCCGCTTTTGCCCCGCCACTTGGCTGTTGGCAAGATCGGTGTATGTGGCGAACCATAGGGCACGTACAAGAAAAATGGCTGCTGCCGATTTTGTGCTCTTGCTTCGATATAGCCAACCGACGCGCGCGTGATGCGCGGCAACATGTTGATCTCGTCGTCGTGAGCGATCACCTCGTCGCCCTCAATGACACACTTCATTTCTCGGGCATGGTGAAACCCGTGAAAGAAATCAAAACCCCGACTCAGCGGACCATCGGGTATCTTACTCCCAACCGGAGCAAGTTTTTTCTTCCCTTTGCGTTTGAGAATCGCACCGGTCTGAGGGTCTGCATATTGAAAATCCAAATGCCACTTGCCCACAATTCCTGTGTGGTATCCCTGTGTCTGAAGAAAACTGGCGACCGTTGTACGTCCTTCGGCGATCAAGCAAGGGGCAAATCCCTGCACGACACCGCGCTGCAGCCGAGTTCGCCAACTGTAGCGCCCGGTCAATAATCCGTATCGTGTGGGGGTACAGACTGAAGATCCCGAATGGGCATCGGTAAAGACCATGCCCTCTTTAGCAAGCCGATCAACCGCTGGCGTAGAGATTTCTCCGTTAAGCGGATTGAGACACTGAACATCACCGTAGCCTAGATCGTCGCACATCACGTAAACGATGTTTGGTTTCTCATCAGCATAAACAACCGATGAGCACAACAAGCAGAGGCAAAGAACTAGATTTTTCATTGTGCGTGTGGCGTTGGTTCGGGCGGCGCCAATGTCTGAATTGCTCACCCAAATTCGAATGCCGATTCGGCTCTAGCGACTCATTTTTGTCGCTTTCTACGCGGCGATGGGCAGTCGCCGAACTGCTGTTAGTATAAAAGAACATACTGCTTTGTGCGGCGGCAAATGTGGGTTTGCGATACCTAGATTTCCGGCCGGGCTTACCCCGGCGGAGACGTAGTAGCTTTCCCTTTGACTGAAACCGCTACCGACGTCCACCCAACAATCCGGCGCGGTGCAAAAAGTAAATCAGTGTCAAAAACGAAGTTACAAAAGCAGCAACATAAGTCATCGCCGCAGCAAACAGCACTTTGTCGATTCCTTCGCGCTCTTGAGGTGTGACGATGCCAGCCTCCACAACCAATTGCTTGGCCCGATTACTTGCATTGAACTCTACAGGCAACGTTACCAACTGAAACAACAACAGCAGTCCGTACAAACAAGCACCAATTAGAAAAACGACTTTCCCTAGTACGCCGGCAACCGCAATCAAGGCTAGTCCGACCATCATTCCCATCGTTCCGAACTTGGTACCAATATTGGCCGCTGGAACGACCATACTTCGCCACGCCAGATACGGGTAAGAGGTCGCGTGCTGTATCGCATGTCCGGCTTCGTGGGTCGCCACTCCGATAGCGGCGACTGAGCTTCTACCAAAAACCTCGCTGGAGAGAGCCAATGTTTTATTCGTTGGGTTGTAGTGATCAGTCAACGTACCATCGACCTGCACGATTCGCACATCAGTGATTCCTGCAGTATCCAATAATTTCTGAGCCGCTTGTTGGCCAGTGTATCCACGTGACGTCGGCACATCTGAGTACTGGCGAAATCGCATTTTGACCAACCAAGCTGCTCCGCTGGAAAGCACCATGCCCGGCAATAGGACCAGCAAGAGGTACATGGGATCGAACATCCCACGCATCCCAAGTCCAATAAGGAGGTAGGAACTACTCAAACAAAACAACGATGAACCAAGCATAATACTCTTCCAGAAATAACAACCGAGGCGAGATGTGTCCGCAATCTAAACGTAGAAGCGGACAAGGCAAACAACGATATTCTGTTGCGCGCATTTCTCCGAAAACATCTTTGCGACTTTGCACATCCAAAACAAGAGAAGTTGCCACAAATCGCGTGAAGCAGCGGTTTAAGGCCAATTTCTAAGCCAATCGAAGCAAAAGACATTTTGGAAACTGGTGGCCAAAAGTGATGGCACTTTAGACGAATGTGCTGTCACAAACGCCCGTGACCAACTTACTCACTGTGGCCAGATCAGCCTTTAGTATCGTCGCGCGTTTCGATGGCCAACCAATTCAAGTAGGCATCCAAAAACCCTTGAATTTCTCCATCCAAGACTTTGTGGATATCACCCATCGCATGGCCGGTACGCGCGTCCTTTACGCGCTGGTCGGGATGCATGAAGTAATTTCGAATCTGCGAGCCAAAACCAACGCGCTGTTTGTTCTGGTACTTACTGGCCTCCTCGGCTTCACGTTTCTCGTCTTCCAATTTCGCCAGTTTGGCCCGCAGCATCTTCCAAGCTTGAGCTTTGTTCTTGTGTTGTGAACGTTGATTCTGACATTGCACGACCGCGCCGGTTGGCAGATGAGTCAGGCGCACCGCACTGTCTGTCTTGTTAACATGCTGACCTCCAGCACCGCCAGCGCGATAGGTGTCTATCTTGACGTCGGCTTCATTGATTTCGATGTCCACCGAGTCTTCAATCTCTGGAGTGACATCGACCGCCGCAAAACTGGTCTGGCGTTTGCCTTCTGAATTGAATGGGCTGATTCGAACTAGACGATGGGTACCCGATTCCGCTTTTAAGTATCCGTAGGCCATCGCACCGCGGATGGCAATTGCTGCGCTGTTGATGCCGGCTTCAGAATTATCCGAACGTTCGAGCAATTCGATTGAGTAATCCTGTTTTTGTGCCCAGAGAGTATACATTCGCAACATCATCTCGGCCCAGTCGTTCGCATCTGTGCCGCCATCACGAGCGTGGATCGTCAGAATCGCATCGCATGAATCGCGCGGACCATTTAGCAGTGCCTTGAGCTCGAGCGCTTCAAGATCTTTTTCGAGCCGTTCAATCTCGCCGCGAATCTCCGGTTCGATCGATTCGTCTTCTTCGGCCATTTCGATCAAAGCGTCCAGATCATCACCGCTGCTGATCATCTCGGCCAGCGGCGCAGTAATGGACTTGACCGACTTTAGCTTGGCGACGGTGGCCTGGGCTTTCTCTTGATCGTCCCAGAAAGTGGTCGCGCCCATTTCCAGTTCAATCTCGTCAATTTGCTTGCTTCTTTGATCGTAGTCAAAGACTATCTCGAAGTTGAGATATACGCTGGCGAATGCTCTTCGAACGGTCGGTCAGTTCTGAATCCATGAA
>CAYTPS010000046.1:5269-5821 GCA_964439245.1 uncultured Pirellulaceae bacterium
TAAATCTGTTGAAATGCGATTTTTAAGGCGAAAGTAATAATGTTGGCAGTGAGTAGGGCAGGGGGGAACACGAGGCGAAACGATTTTGTGATTGCCCCTCCCGGTCGGTGAACCTCCGACCCTCCCAGTGGGAGGGTGACAGGTGGAAGACAGACAACCTTTATTCCGCACTCTCTATTGCGAATCCCGCACTGGTTGTCAAACCAACATCTCCGCGGCTGGAACGGGGAAGGTTTCGCACATCTCCTTAACCGCACCGCGGATCGACTCCAGCTTCGCTGTATCGTCTGCGCTTTGCAGTGCTTCGATAATCCAAGCTGCAATCTGTGTCATTTGGTCGGTACCCATACCGCGCGTCGTCAGCGCCGGAGTCCCGATGCGAATTCCACTGGGGTCCATTGGCTGCCGTTGATCGTAAGGGATCATATTCTTGTTGATTGTGATCCCGCACTTGTCCAAAGTTTCTTCAGCGACACTTCCGCCAATTCCAAGTGGTGTTACGTCAACCAAAACAAGGTGATTGTCCGTTCCGCCACTGACAAGCTTTAAATC
>CAYTPS010000046.1:5831-18947 GCA_964439245.1 uncultured Pirellulaceae bacterium
CCACGTTTGCGGCGTATTGCTTGAAATCCGGCTTCAAAGCTTCTGCGAAACAGACGGCTTTACCGGCGACGATATGCATCAACGGTCCGCCTTGCATACCAGGGAAGACAGCCGAGTTGATTTTCTTGGCCCACTTCTTTTTGCACATGACCAATCCAGCGCGCGGTCCACGCAACGTTTTGTGTGTGGTCGTTGAAACGAAATCAGCGTAAGGCACGGGACTGTTGTGAGCTCCACCTGCAACCAAACCCGCGTAGTGAGCCATATCCACAAACAATATCGCACCAACTTCATCGGCGATCTCTTTGAATTTTGCGTGATCGATTTCGCGCGGGTAAGCACTTGCTCCTGCAACGATCATCTTTGGCTTATGCTCTTTGGCCAGTGCCGCAACCTGATCGAAATCAATTCGGTTGGTGTCCTTCGTCACGCCGTAGTTGACAAAATTATACAGCTTGCCAGAAAGGTTCAGTCGCATGCCATGAGTCAGGTGCCCGCCATGGGCAAGATCTAGCCCCAGAACCGTATCGCCAACCTCCAACGCCGAAAGATAGACGGCTTGGTTGGCCTGAGAACCCGAGTTCGGCTGAACATTGGCGTACTCGGCGCCGAACAGCTCTTTGGCGCGATCACGTGCAAGGTCCTCGATTACATCGACGACTTCGCAACCGCCATAATACCGGCGACCGGGGTAGCCTTCGGCATATTTGTTGGTCAGCACGCTGCCGGCGGCTTCCATGATGGCGGGACTGGTGTAGTTCTCACTGGCAATCATCTCGAGGCCGTCTTGCTGACGCTGGGCCTCGTTGTTGATCGCTTTGAAAATTTCGGGATCTTGACTCTGAAGAAAATTCATGTGGTTACCGGTAGTGTGTGGAATCCAAAATATAGGTGGTAACGAAAACGTCCATTGTTCGGAGATTCGCCCAAATCGGTAGATCAAATCCCAGAACTAGAACAAGTATGTAGCAAGTCTGGAGTGGAAGCCGTCCTCGACGATGGAACTTAAGCTATCTGTCATCATCGCGGCCGTTACTGAAAGCCCCCACGGACAATACTTCGGCTATTTTAGTTTGAAAATGGAGACTTCCAAGTGACCCGAATTGTCACCCAAACGGGCAGGAGATTCGTTGCTCCTCAACCACAATATGCCATCACGAGGAACGATGTGGGCTTTTATCCCAGTTCCAGAGGTCGCCGCTCCGGTACCAATGGCGATCGTATCGAATACTCTGACTGAGGCGATGTCCTGCTGCGACAATTTTTCGGGCACGACGCACGCCGTCAACTTTCCTAACGGCTGGCCAGCGTAATAGTCAAACGTGATCCCATTGGCTTGGCTTAACCAAGGTTTGGTTGTCTCTCCGACCACGATCTCACCTGCCGCAGAAAATCCAATGGAATCGCCTTTTCGGACTTCGATCCCCGTCGTCTGCCAGCTTTGCGAAGCAGAAACTTCGAAAGTACCCAATTCGCTGCGTGTTGGCTTTGTTGATTCAATGGGAGTGGCCTCGGTAAGCCTGGCAGCACGCACGTTGTAGCCGTAGTCGAGCTCGTTGATGAATAAAGCCCAATCTCTATCCAAAGTCTCCCGATGTGCTGCAATCGCATTGATAAAAGACCGACTAAATCCGATTTGCGGTTGTTCGACCAAATCGGGAAGACGAGCAAAAGCTCTCGCCGACAACGGATGCTCTGAGAAAAACTCACACGCTGCCCAACTCCAAGCATAAAACTTGACGTCACGAAAACCTGACGGCGGAATATTAAAAACATCATCCAGTGACAATGCCTCACCGGCGGCCACCATTTTTCGAATACGACCAATGCGCCCCCAACCTTTGGAGTCTTCAGACGACCGAATCTTAGCTGCCAGTTCCAGCTTGTCTTCATCCCAATCGTGCAGTGCCACCCACTCGGCCATTCCCTCTGAGTACCACGGCGGCCCCGTCGCGCCCTTAAACCAATTCATGATCGCATGAGTTCCCTCATGCAACATTAAATGCCGCGTGTAGTAATCGTCGGCCTGCGCGTACATCCAAAATTCATGGCCGCGACTGTAGCCAGCTGGAAATTCTGGCAGGTCCTCGGGAATCAAACCTGCTTGTTTGAATCGCTGCTGATCCTGCATCACGATCGCGGTAAGGACATAATCTTTGGCCAATGAGCGATCGATATCGAATTTTTCAAACCAAAGAACAACGGCCGCGTCGAACAGTTCTACCCAACGCTGACGCGGATCGCTTTGATTTTCAGACGCTTCCCGATTTGGTGCCGTCTCGGCTCGCACGTCCGTATAGAGATTGATGTGTTTTCCGCGCAGGACAGAAATCCCTCTGGCCGAAACACGCCGTGAATCAATCTTCAGCGGCGGAGGCATCGCCGGATTGATGCGCTGCATCGCGCGTTGACGGAGCGCTTCGTCAGTAGCATTCAACTGGACAGCAATCGCAGGAAAGCTCCCACCGCAAATAAAGAAGAGAACCGTGAGGGTGCTAAGAAATAGCATCCGCGCTATTAGTGTGGGTCTTCGGCAAATAGCTAGCAACATTCAACGCCATCGATATTCAGAATGAGCAAATGTGCAAGGTAGCCGAAGTCACATCGCCTTTGGAAGCCCTATTCATGAACTTTCCAATTGCCAAGACGGGTTCGCGCGGTAGCTTGCGACCACCGCAAGCTTAGGCGATTCGTACCTCCCAAAGGCGTGAGTCCTTATTTGGATAGACTTCTAAACGATGACCAGTTCAGAAACAAGAATTCACGGCCCTTTGGGGGACGTCAAACGAACAGAACAAGTAGAGTTCGATTATCAAATTTAGACGGCGGGACTTGTGCTGTTGGACAACGCAGAAAGATATAACGTTGCGCTGCCCCGATCATTGGTGGGCTTTATCAACTTTGCGGCGTGACGAATCACGTCTCGACGACTTACTTGTCCAACTAACTTGCCATTGCGCAGCACGGGCAAACGCCGAATCGGTTTACTGATAAACATCTGAGCCAGACTAAAGAGTGTCATGTTTTCTTCGATGGCAACAGGATCTTCGATCATGAACGAGCCGACTTCGCTACTGGGCAAAGACCGGTAGGTCGCGTCTAGCAGCACTTCTAAGCAACAACGCTCGGTGAACATGCCCAGCAATCGTCCGTCAGCATCAACAACCGGCGCGCCGGAAATTTTGTTCTTCACCAACAAAGAAACCGCATGAAACACATCCTGTTCCGGATGTAGCTTGACCAACTTTGTCGTCATGACGTCCGCCGCACACAATACATCGGGAACATTTTTAAAACCCATCGCCATCGCCGACTCCTTAACAAGGTAACACCAGTAAAAGCTCAGCCCCATCAAAACGGGATTCATTCACCATACACAAATTGGCAACGAACTCCAAATTTTTTTCGCGGCATAACAACCCAAAAAACCTAACCGAAACCGCGACAAACTACGCTTGTGAAATTTGTCACAATCTTCCTTCGGGTTTTGCGAGGAAGTTGGTCAACTTCTGGGCAGGCACTTCCCAATAAAATTTCGCAAGCGTGATTGCTTTTTTCGAAACGACTTGGGCAAACGAAGCATGTAACGTTAACAAAAAGACTTGGCCACGTTTCTAAATGTTCCGCATGTTGCTTCGTTAGGTCCCGAGTGGTCCATCAGAGCTGAATTGACGGGGCCATGTTTACGCTTGCGCATGCTCACGCAAGCGTGAAGCATGACACCCATCTAACTATTCATTTCAGGTTTGAAGTACCACCAGGTCAAAGTAGAGAACACAGCTTTACATGTCAGCAACTGTAAGTTCGTCGTAGCAACATTTCCCCCGGAGCTTGTCCCGGTTCGAAAATACAACTGGCAGCTACTAATGACTAGACTTTACCTTCTGTTGTCTAAGAAGACACTGGATCATCCACCGCCGGATCTTGAGGAGAACAACTGCCAGAGGAAATCGAGTTACTCGTGCCCATACTGGTTGCACAACTATCAGTACCGTATCGCAACTCACCGTTTTTGCGTTGTTTCTAAACTATCCAAAGGGTGATTCGCTTTGACTTTGGCGAGACGGCGAGATACTATAAGCGAGTGTTTTTCTCAGGTTTTGAGCGATTCCGCGCACAGATTTGTTCTGGATCTGTAGGCGATCAAGACCGCACTTCTCATTGACCAGAGCCTTTGCCACCTTTGATACATCAGCCATGAAGAAATCCCGCAAGCAACAAAACCGCAACGACTATCAGGTACTTGAGCCTCGCAAGATGCTCGCCGGTGACGTCACGGCTACGGTAAATGATGGCCTGTTACAGATTATCGGAGATGCTGAGGGCAACGAAATCATTGTCGCCGGTCGTCCCGATGGCACGGCAACCGTTTTTGCTGTTGGCGACACTACAATCAATGGCAGTAGCGATCCGTTTATTGTGACAACACAATTGGACGACGTTGATGTCAGGCTAAATGCAGGCGACGACAATGCTACGATTCAGGGCTTGGTCCTTTCGCAAAGTCTACGTGTGCGAACCGGTGTAGGAGATGACACTACCTTTGTCCATCACAGTGAAATCCAACGCTTTGAGCAGTTCGCTGGCGACGGCGACGACACACTAGAGTTCAACAACCTCTACAGTCGCGGTTCGATCGTAATCTCGGGCGAAAATAACGACGATGTTGTTTCGATCACCAACATGGCTGCCGGCAGCACTGCTACCGTTGAAACCGGCAATGGAGTCGACACCGTTGCGATTGACAATTTGGGTGTCAAAGACAACATCGATTTGAACACCGGCGGGGCCAACGACCAAGTGATCATGACGGGCCGAGTGTATGGCTACCGGGCGAATCTCTTGTTGGATCAGGGAAATGATTCACTGAGTATTCTGCCAGCCACCAGTGGCGAGACCGCATTGTTTTTACGTGAGCTGAATATTCAAGGCGGTGACGGTAACGACAATATTGCTATGGATGCGTCAGTTACCTCGTCCCGGAAAACAGTGATCGGTGGTGACGACGGGACAGATTCCATTGAACGAGCTGGTGCCCGTTTACGATCTGATTCCATTAGCAATATCGAAAATCAGCAAGTTGATAATTTGGAAACACTGCTGGACAGCGTCTACACGACACTTACCGCTGCCAACATCGACACGACGCCTTTTGGCGAAACCGTCATAGTAGATCCTGTTGAGCCCGTGGAACCTGCCATCACGGCAACAACCAGCGCTCTGGTTCAAAACGAAAATGATGGCCCAAGTGCGGTCGATGATGCTATCGTGTTGGTCGGAGACAACACAACCTACACCGGAGCGACGCTAAGTCTGGGCGATACCTATGTAACCGGCCAAGACGTGCTTGCGTTTCCAAGTTCAGGTACAACCAATCCAATCATCACTGGCACGTTTGACGCGACCACGGGAACACTGACGCTCACCGGTGATGGAACAGCCGCACAATACCAAACTGCATTGCGTGCCGTTACCTACAACAACACAAGCGAAGATCCAGACGTCTCGACACGGACAGTCACCACCACCGTATCGCGCGATGGAGGAGATGATCTAGTTGCAACACGCAATATTACCGTCATTGCGCTCGATGAGGTTCCGGTTGTCTCCCGCACTTCTTCAACGATTGATGTCAATCTTGACGACAGTCCAACAGTTCCGGTTCCAATTGGGACCGACGCATTGACCGTTACTGATGACGATAGCACACAACTTTCCGGAGCAGTAGTAGCGATCGATGAAGGGTTCGCTGGCGGCGATGTACTGGCTTTCACTGAAGTTGATGGAATTACCGGATCCTTCGACTCCGTAACGGGTGTGTTGACTTTGACCGGCGACGCAGATGTGGCGGACTACCAAACGGTGCTCCGCAGCATTACTCTTGGCTCTTCTTCGACACTTACCGCTGGCCAGCGCACCGTCACGTTCGAAGTTACTGAAGCTGAAGGAGACAATTCGCAAACCTCTGCTACATACGAGCTAGTCGTCAATGTTTTCACCAACACATCAGTTGTACTACAGACCTCTGATAACGCGCTGCCGTTCTTCAGAGAAGGTGGAGCACCTCTCAACGTTGACTCCGGTCTGACCGTTGAAGCGAACGATGACGTCACGATAA
The DNA here is from genome assembly GCA_964439245.1 of uncultured Pirellulaceae bacterium. Taxonomy (GTDB): domain Bacteria; phylum Planctomycetota; class Planctomycetia; order Pirellulales; family Pirellulaceae; genus Mariniblastus. Next base: position 11,950 of record CAYTPS010000046.1, read on the forward strand.
ACGAAGCCCTCGTTTCTATCACATCGGGATTGGCTGCCGGAGATGACTTTCTGAGTTTCGACCGACGACTTGCGATTGATCTGAACATCAGCGGAGAGTACGACTCAACGACGGGAGAACTTACTTTCTCTGGAGCAGGTTCACCTGAGGCGTACCAAAGACTTTTGAGAACAGTAACTTACCACTCTACCGATCAATCAATCGGCGAAAGCGGAACGCGCGTCGTTCAGTTCTCCATCATCTCTGATTCTGATTTTGCAGTCACTCGCCCTGTAACGGTTACGCCTCGCACAGATGCTCAGCGCACCGAATCGGTCGCCGTACGTGACGAGCGATTGATTCAGGAATACCTTGCCGCAGAAGGTCTAACATCCGAGACGACTGACTCCGGTCTTCACTATATCGTGGAAACCGAAGGTAACGGTGAACTTCCGACGGCGACCGACGACATCGTCGCCACGTATCGAGGCACCTATCTCAACGGCGTAAAGTTTGACAATGGAACCGATGTTCCCTTCAATCTGTCGCGCGTGATTGAGGGCTGGACCGAAGGGTTCCAGTTCTTCTCACCCGGTGGAACGGGCAAGTTACTGATTCCTTCTGCGTTGGCATACGGCGCCAATGGCACCAACAGTGGAGCTGGCATTCCACCGAATTCAGTCCTTCTCTTCGACGTGGAATTTGTAAGCAACGAGACTCAGGACCTAGCGAATAATAGCTAATCGGTCCGTTAGCTCTTTGGCTTAGAACGCAAACTCTGCCCCAAAGTATCCGCCGTGCACAAAGAGATCGTCGTTGTCGGTTGGAGTCTGAACCGCATTGAGGTCTGTGAAGAATTGCTCGGTTTGCGGCACAGCGAACGCTAGATTTGGAACAAAGAGAGCTCGATAGCCGACTCGTAAGCGACTGTTGTTGGTCATCTGACATGTCACTCCCAAGTCCAACTCACCCAGCATCGTGACCGCTGAGTCACGACCTTCAGTAGCAAACGCTTGGCCACTGTACGCTCCATCTAGCACCTCGGCGGTGACTAAGTTACCTCCACGAGGGGAAAAATTCACGGTCTGATTGTTCGTGAAGTCATTGTTGAATACACCAGCCTTACTGACGGCGATCAGACTAAACCTTTTGAGAAAACCGATCTCTGAACGACCGCCAATTTGAAGACCAAAGAGAGTATTGGTGACCTCATTCAAATAGTCCGCTCGCGAAAGCCCGCTGGCGACATTGCCCGGACGAAACACTTGAGCGTTGTAGTTGAATGACTCGTCAAATCGAAAGTAGCGGAAACCAAAGAGATACTCATGCGAAACCAATCGTCCAACACCATGACTACGCTGCGCTGAGCGACCAAGTCGTAGCAAATTGAATTCAGCGTTTTGGATCTGTGTCTCTCGAACGACTTGATGCACATCGGCATAGTTGAATACGTCGGCGGCAGTAATATCAGCACCCAAATTTGCAGCTTGCAAGCCGACGCCAGAGAGGAATTCGGGGGCGCCCACCACACTGCCTCCGCTGAGCGACGTGAGCGGTCCACCGCCCAATGATGCTGTCGCACTGCTTGGCTCGAGAGCGAAGTAACGACCTTCAAATCCATTGCCGTTGGCTTTTCGGCGACTTAAGTACGCTTCGTATCCTGCAAAGTTACCGTGGTCGGCGTCATTAGAGAAAAGTCCACGTTCGTTGGCGAATTGGCTCGCAGAGAACTGTTGATCGTCTTCGTAGTTTCGACTGAAATACAAACCAGACAGTCCAATCATCGTGTTAACCGCAGATCCATTTACGGGAGCGGGATTAATAGGAGCAACCGCCGGAGCGACCGCCAGTCCAGCATCGTTGTAGTCTCCGACGTCGCAAGCTGGTTCTTGATCGTAAACACCATCACTATGGTAGTTGGCATACTGTTCGTCTTCTAAGTACTCTTCCTGAGGACTGTTGGCCCGACGCTCTTTTCTCGCTAAGTGCTTCGCAAGATGTCTACCAAAAATTCCCGTTTTTCCTCGGCTTCGATTGGAGCGTCTAGAAGACCTGCCGTCGATGCGGTCAGCTCCGGTATCGTAAAAGCCATCTTCACATTGAGAATATTCGGACGTATCACACACGTCGCCGCTCTCGCCTCCAATTTCTTCGACATAGAAATATTCTTCATTCGAATTGCAAGGGTCGCAATTGTCGGAACTGACGACTTCACCTTCAGCACACGTATTGCAACCACAGTCGTCCTCGGTGACGACCATCTCCGACGAGCAACACGATTGGTCGATGGGAGAGGGCGCCAAAGAGGCAGCACTTGGTACAAGCTCTTGGCCAGTGCCGTACTGATCGGTCCCCACTGGAGTACTGCCTGGATAAAAACTACCTGGCGAGCGCGGAAGGATTGCTGCCGCACTGGGGATCGCCGGCGGAGTGCTAGTTATGCCGGCATCTGATGACGGTGGTTGCGCGGGTGTATCGAAAAGTGGTAACGAATTCTCAAGCGATGTAACATTCGAAGAGCTCTGGCCGGGAGCAGGAGGCAGCGCGTTCGCCTCTGGTAGCTGATTTCCGCCGGTGCTGTTCTGCTGTTGATTTGGCGCAGTCAAACGGTTCAGTGCGCGGTCGACATTCGGATCGTCGAAGTCAGGTAATAGCTCTGCGATTGGGCCAGGAGCCATATCTGGAATTTGAGCAAATGACGCTAGATCACTGGAAAATATCGTCGCTGCTGCGGTCAAAAACAGAACAGGTGAAATCCGTTTCATCTTGTCTTCCTCGTTTCCGCCAAGCCGCGTTTGCGAGCCTGACCGGCCATAGTTTTAATGACGTAAGTGGCGGCCAGTTCTCCACTGGCACCAGATCTGAAACTGGCCTGAAAACCAGCACCAGTAGTAATTCAGTTCAAATCACTTCAATTCGTACTTAAGTCATCGTCCGTACAACCGGCCTCTGTCAATAAAACTGCATCAATCCTACCAACTCGCAGAACCCGACCATGCGAAATCCCGACAACAGCGCGAACCCTAACAGCCAAAACATCAGGCATGACCGGTAGAGTCAACGTAGCTACTACAGCCGAAAGACAACGAGAGTGAAAACGGGCATTTAATCACTACATCCGGCAGATTTTACCAACCATACACAAAAGACTCTCGACCGACGTCAATTACGAAAGCCAGCCAAATCGATAGTAGACGACGGTGTCACTAGCATCAAATCGCAGCGACAATCCACGTCAGTGAAGATAAGCGCGAGCTTTGCGACGCGCAAGAAGCCTGGCAAGACATTAGAACTTAGGCACAAGTCCTAGTCAGAAACGACACAGCTTGATGTTCGTTTGGCTTGCCATTGTCGACGCACGATGAAATAGCCCACCACTACCACCATCAAGCATTGGCCCCAATGACAAAAATTGTCGACGCCTGTGGGAAACTCTACCGCAAGCGACAGATCTGCTTCCTCGGCCCTGATTTGCAGCTTGGTGCTAACCGACATCGTTCCCAAAAATAAGAGGGTGAACATAGCAGCGGACCATCTCCATGATCGCACCATGCGAAAACTCAACGCGTTGACCAGTGTGATACTAGACAAAGGCACCAGCAGGATGCCCACGTAGAATGTTGTCCAGATCGTAAACAACTCAAAGGGAGTCTTGTCGCCGGCAGCAGAAAGACTGCCAAAAATTCCCTCCAGCATTAGCCCGGCCAAAATGAAATACGTCAACGGTACAGCCAACGCCAAAATTAGTGGAGCCATCAAACAACACACTGTCGGCAGCCTACCAAACAATGTACGGCGACGATAATTCCTCACCAACGGAGTGCAAAAATCAGCTGGCGACTGATCGAGCATCGCGAAAATTTTGCCAGCACGATCACACTCTTGCGCATGATCGGCCAGTTCATCGCAGGTGCGGGCCACATAGTCGTTCGGCAGCCCACAGCGATGAAGGTCTATTTCAACCGATTTAAGCCAGTCCTGGGGATCCATGGCCTTCCTCCGGGTTGTCAAACACCTTGTCAATAGCTTTGGCAATCTTCAGCCACATATCACGCGACTCCTCCAACTGCGCCAGGCCCTTTTTGGTTGTTCGATAAATAACGCGCTGGCGACCGTTGTGCTCGGTCGTTTTGGTGGTCAACTTTTTCTCACTTTCCAATCGATGCAAAACTGGATAGATACTGCCTTCGCGAAAGGTCAGTTGCCCGTCAGTGGCCGCTGAAATCGCTTGGACAACTGCATATCCGTGCATGGGTTTTCTGGAAAGCAACCGCAGTACCAATAACTCCGGTACACCTGTGAGAAAATCAGGATTCGTTTTTCTTTTAGTCACGCTGGTCCTGCTGTTGAAGCTTGTACAGGTTCCGAAGTCCACGATCCCGACCACGCTTGGATACTTGCTGTTGCACCTGGCTGCTTTCGGCTGCGGCAACCACATGCCCGCCAGCAGCACCAGCTATGGGATAAAGATTACTTCCATCAGGCAACACATCACTGAGTACCCCGCCAAGTTCCATTCCATACCGAGCATACAGCAAGCGACGGACTTTATCCTGATCGTCAATCGAACCATTGATCGAAACGTAGTGCAAAACTTCGCCGGTTGCAAGAGTCTCATGCCACATCGCCGCCAAAGGCAATTGCTGAACCGTAGCATAGGTGCCGGGATAAGGCCGTCGGTGAACGTCTTTCGCGTAAGCTGCCTCTGCCAATGCCAACGTTGGCACATCTGAAAAAATCGACAGTGTATTCGTATACGGGTTGTAATGATCTCTACCGAACAGGCGGCCCGGAAGAAACGTGTACCCCAGCGTCGAGAGTGTCCCCACGGTGTAACGCCAGCCCGCGCCAACACGCTTGTTCTCAACCAGTCGTTTCCATTCTCCGCCCGGGTCGTACTGATTGACGCGCACTTTAACATCACTGAGACCACTGGCCTCGATGTAATCGACCACTTCGCTGACTGTTCCGTGCGAAACGTTGTGATTGTCAGCACGCCGGTCCCACAAAAGCAACTTTCGAGGAACGCCAAATACCCATCCGATGCCGTCAATTATTGGTGCGCGCCGACCAACTTCGACGTCAACACGCCCTGACAAAAACTCGGGAGGTTCCACGCTTCCTTGGTAACCACCTGAATAGAAATCATCCTGGGCAAATAGACTGCCGTCCAATGGACAACTAGCCAATAGGAATATAACTAACGCTAACCACAACCCTTTAGGCGCGAACTTCCCTCGCGCATATCCTACGTTCGCCATCTTTCGTTCTCCCGAATACGACTTTGAGATTGGCTGTCTATTCTCTCTCTTCGACTCCTGATGCCTAGAACTTAATAGTATATCGCTCGAATCGGGTCAACGGCAGTTGAGAGCACACTGACATCAACTCAAAACATCACGTATAAACAACGGTGCTAATTTTTGCACGTGGTCGGCGTGGCCTTGAGATCCTTGAATCCCAAAGTCAGAATAGCTGGGCACTTTCTCTTATTGATTGCTTGGAACCAATATGCGTATTATTGCCGTCGAATTCGGAATCTATCCTGCCAACGTTGTTCAATTTCGCGAAGCAATTCTCAAACAAGCCGCGAAATGTCTCTCGATAGAACCCGATTGCCATCAGTTCGACGTCTGTTTCGGCATAGATGATCCGACGCGGTGCTTTTTATATGAAAAATACACCGACTCAGCAGCGGTCGAGTTCCACAGGAGCACACCCCACTTCGCGGAATTCAAAAAACTGATCGATCCTTGGGTCGAATCCAGAGAGGCAAAATCCTGGCAGTGCGACCAATAGGACGGATCCTCGCCAACGCATATCGATGCCCGGTGGTGGACATTCGATTGCTCCTCAGAAGCTTACTTCAGCAAATTTTCCGTCTCTGAGGCATCTCCAGTGAGTTTTCCTAGCTCGGTGGATTCCAAGTTAAAGACCTCTTCCAGATTCGGTGGCTGGCTTTTGTTGCTATCGTTTGAAAGGTCCGATTCCCAGCTGACCTGCGTCGAATCATGCATTCCTTCCGAAGCAATCCGGTCTAGAGCGACCTCTTGCGAGATGGACAACCCGCGCGCTTTTACAGATTTGGATTGAGATACTCGATCCGGTTGAACTTGGTCTGTAGCTGCCATCTCATTCTGGCATCCACACGCAAAACCTAGAGAGAAAAACAAAGCCAGTTGGGCGGAATTCAACGCGAAAAAATTTCTCATTCGGAGTAACTCTTGTGAAAAGATTAGGCAGCACCATCGTATCCGCTGGCCAAATTGTAGCCCAACAAACCCAAACCCCTAGAGGAAACAAAGAACCTACAAACAAAAAATCTAGGGCTACCTACCGGTCTCGAGTCACATTATGTGGCTGTAAGGGCGACTCTTCTGCCAAATCGGACTAAGTAATTACAAGTAGTAGAGTAACAAGCATAACCCCAAGATGAACGTTGCCCACACCGCCATCGAGTTTGTGGACCACGCGCGGCTCATTAAGCCGCCCTCGTGAAACCATTTTTGGCCCGTACGAACTACGCCCGACAGCATCGCAAGGAACCCTCTTCGCAGACCACGGTCAACGGCAAGCACGACCGTGCTGCCAACACTAACGGCACCGGGCAGCAGTTTTCTGTAAAACCAGTCAGTATCAAGATTCGTTGCCCTAATCTCGGCCGGATAGAGTTTTGACTTCATGAGAACCACAAAAGCCAGCGCCGCAAACAACAGGAGCTGAAGCTGCAACGTTACATGAGAAAGCGTGTAGGGTGCGTAGTGAGATTCGTAAGGTAACAACCCATACAACAATTTGTAAAAGACACCCAAGAAAACACACAGACCGGCCGCTATCGCCATTGCACACAACATATTCCATGGTGCCTCTTTGGGGCGCTTCCCCGAGTCGTGTGCGAAGAATGCAAAAAATGGAATTTTGATTCCCGAGTGTTCCATCACACCCGCCGATGCGATCAACAATACAAGCCATGGCCAAAACAAATGTGCTTCGGCAGCTGCCGTAATGATCATCGACTT
>CAYTPS010000047.1:0-4415 GCA_964439245.1 uncultured Pirellulaceae bacterium
GAGACGAACCTCAATGCCTTGCTTGGGCAACATGTGAGCGAACAGTGTATAAGTACCACCGTAGAGCATCGGGACGGACACGATGTTGCTGCCTGCTTCGGCGATGGTCAGAACCGAATAATTGATCGCCGCACTTCCGGCGCTCAATGCCAGTCCACCAACTCCCCCGTCGAGCTCCGCGCAACGTTTCTCCAGCACGTCGGCCGTGGGGTTCATGATGCGCGTGTAGATGTTACCGGGTACAGCTAGGTTGAACAGATCTGCTCCATGCTGAGCATTGTCGAACTCGTAAGCGACGGTTTGATAAATTGGGACTGCTACGGATTTGGTGGTTGCCTCTGTTTCGTAGCCGCCGTGAATTGCAATGGTTTCTGGTTTCATTTTTGGTCCTAGTCTTTTTTGATTCCTAGAGGATTGTTTGGGTCGACGCCTTCGGCGAACGAAATTTTTCTATCTGTATTGGTTAGTCGATACACCATTCCCAGCCAGTTGTTGACGATCGATTTCCCCGTGTCCAGCCACGTGTTGTCCAAGAAGGGTTCGATTTGTTTTTCTGGAAATGGGGGGACGGTCGATTCTTGTTTCAAACAAGAGCGAACGATGGCCTCATAGGCGTCAACAATTTCCGCAGCTGCCGGTGAGAAGTAGTTTTCGACATGCGGAGGGTAATCTTCTCGATCGCCTGCCACGAATCGGCTGACCTCGCGCTTGTATTCTTTCAGCAGACTGTTTCGATCGTATTCTGGATGCCCTTGGAAGTAGACAACACGAAACTGGTCTGGGCTGACGGCCAAGTGAACGCCGCTTTGTTCGCTGTCGGCTAGGATCTTCATACCGGCGGCTTCCATTTGAGCGCGGCTGACCTGATTGTGTCTTGAGTGTGGCACATCAAACCGTGTGTTGATGTCTCGCAGCAAAGGGTGGTCGATCGGTGCGATGCGATGCGGGTACACGCCCCATCTCTTCTCAGGTAGCCGTTTGCGGTCGATTCCGTGAATCGCTTTGGCGAGCGCGTGAGTCGCCAAGCAGGAGCAAAGAACTGATGTCACGTGCTCGGCCGCCCAATCGATGATTTCGAACAGTGCCTTCCAAAATGGCTCCTGTTCCAAAATTGGATTGGCGACGTTGGCACCTGAAATAATCAACGCATCCAATCCGTCATTCTGAAGCTGCTCGAAGGGCAGATAATACTTGTCGATATAGGCCTGCGCCTCAGCACCACGCGGCAATCCGGGAATCGTAAACGGATGAACGAACAGTTGAGCAATTTGGTTGCTGCTTCCGACCAGCCGCATGAACTGTCGCTCTGTGACGACCAGCGCCGAATCGGGCATCATGTTGAGAAATCCAACATGCAATTCTCGAATGTCCTGAGACAACGCCTGCCCGAGTTCGAGTACATTTTCGCCTCGGTCGTGCAGATACTCGAATGTGGGCAGCGGTATGTGAGCAACTAACGGCATCAGCGTCTCTTCAGCTTCTTCGAAATTCTCAACGCAAATAACGTGAGAGGTCAAAAACGGTGGGTACTAATCAGGCCGCTCATTCTACAACCCAATCTATCGATTGCCCATTGTAAAACAGGAATTCGTTGGAACCGAAAGTGACGCCCGGTCCAAATCCCAACGGCGTTTCTAGTTGCCTCCAACAGGCGAAAACATCTGGTGTTGCTGTGTCGAAACCTTGTCGGCACGGGGGAAGATTCTCGCGTAGAAGTAACGTGATAACTGTGTTGTGCGGGTTCTAGGAAACACTTGGGAAAAGTCGCTCGAAGATCGCAGGAAAACCCGGTTTTTTGTGGCTAAACTCTGGTAGGATACAGTTGAGCGATTGCCTGATTCTACTCCTCTCAATCCCGCCTTTAAGCTTCAACGGTTGCTATCCATGAACCAACACTTTTGCCACAGTTTGTTTTTCTCTATCGTCGTAACGGTCTGCGCGGTTTTCGTTCCATCGTCGGTGCGGGCGCAAGTGATCATCGAAGAACAGTTTAATGGTAGCGCGGTCGATACATCAGTTTTTACCTTTGACAATGGCAGCACGATATTCGGCAGAGTGCGACTTAACTCAAATGCCCCTCCAGTCCAAAACGGAACGTTGCGATTGCGGTTGCAATCGTACAACCCAATCGATACGGGAAGTCTTTTTTGGGCAGATGAGGTGCGCACCCGACAGACGTTCGCGCCGACTGCGGATTTTGGCTACAGTTTCGAAACTCGCGCCCGTTTTGTGGATGACACCAGCAATCCGCTTCAGCCCGGCGTCATCGGCGGCATCTTCCTTTTTGGTTTGGATGCAAATTTTCCCAATCCGAACGAACGTGATGAAATCGCCTTCGAACTGCTCAGCAACACCCCTCAAAACTCAATCTCAACCAATATCTTCAACGACGACGGTTTCACCGCCAGTGGTGACTTCGTAATTACCAATGTTCCGGGATTAGATCTCACTCAATTTAATGACTATCGGATTGAGTGGCGTATCGACAGCACACGCTTTTTCGTCAACGACCAACTCATTCGAGAAGAGACCGCCAACCTCGCTTTAGAAGCGCAGGATTTTCGTTTAAACATCAATGCTCAGGGCCCATATTTTGCCGCCGCATACAGCGATCAAATCCAGCCGACCTCCAATCCGGCTGAAAATGAAATCTTCATCATGGAAGTCGATTCCTTGGTGATCACTCGTCTGTTGGTCAACGAACCGCCGCCCACCGGCAACGATGTTCTTGCTGATTTCACAATCAGTTCCACTGCCCAAGCTTTTGAAGGGTTTGACGGATTGGGAACACTAACAAGCAACGGCTACGAGATCACCTTGCCGCAAACGGCCGGAAGCAATTTTGGCTTGGTCGCCGAATTCGACGAGAATCTAGTCACACAAGGCGTTGCCGTAGATGCAAATACGCAGCTTTTGGTCGAAGCAATCATTGGTGGATCAAACAATACCGATTTAGTCGTTGCCTTCCGCGAAGACAGCGGTGAGTTCTTCAGTATTAGTGTGCCTGCAGCAGATCTCGCCGATGACGGTCAAGCAATCGTTAACGTTAGCGATTTCTTCTTCAACGGTGATGTCAGTGACGGAGTCCCCAATGGTGTTATTTCCGAAGTAAGCTTTCAGTCCCCGTTTGGTTCCGGAAATGCGGTTGATTTCACTTTGCAGCGCATCTCCGTTTACGTCGAGAGCCCGGTCATTCTTGGAGATGTTGACATGAACGGCACCGTCAACTTTTTGGATATCGCGCCCTTCATCGCAATTCTGCAGGCCGGTGATTACAAGGCCGAGGCGGATGTGGATGAGAGTGGGGAGGTGAATTTCTTGGATATTCCGGCATTTATCGCAATCTTGATTGGTCAGTAAATCTTTCGTGCTGAATTTCGTTTGGGTTTTTGGCAAATTGTTGATACGTTGACGAATCTCTTCACCACGTAATCTTGATAGTGGGGGACGTCAGTATGTTCCGGAACGTTTTGATGGCGGCTGCGATCCTGATCGCCAGCCCAGCGTTAGTTGGTGCTCAGGATATCTTTTGGTCCTTCAGCCCTACAGAATTAGTCACCGAGTTGAACTTTGGGTACCCTGACCCCTGCGATGATCCGGAAGGGCCGATCAGTCCCAACGGTGGCTTGGGCTCAGCGTACATATTCTCTGATGGGCTGTTTGGTTTTGACTACGTTGATGTTGAGTTCACCACGAGTGATTCAGGCGTGATGCGGTTTACTGGCGGAGAGACCTTCAACTCGACGTTCGCTTCTATCGGTGGTGAAAAGTTTGAGGTATCCGATATATCAATTGATTCATTAGCCAATTCGGGGCGGCTATTTTCGATTAGTGTTCTACAAAATGGAGTTGACCCTATGCTGGGGCCACTATACGACCCTGAATTTAATGCTGGCGTAGGCCCTAACGGTGCAGTATTGCTTGCTCGAGTTGACTTTGAAGTATTTGGTACTGGGGGCGCGGAGTTGGTATTTTCGTTGGGGCCTCAGAGCGTCGGGCAGATTCAAACTGGCGCCCTCAACCCGTCGTTTGGATCTGTGACGGTCGAATTGCATCCACCGCATGTGGGCACATGTCCTGGAGATCTGAACTTCGACGGACTTGTTACCTTCGGAGACATTGCACCATTCATTGGCTTATTGAAGTCAGGTTCTTTCCAAGACGAAGCCGATATGAATTCGGATGGAGCGGTTGACTTCGCGGACATTCCACTGTTCATCGCACGGTTGGCTCAATAATCAGTTGTCCGCTTTTGTCTGGGCGAGCTAACGATTGTTTAATATGAAGTCAACCAACAGTCCGTGAACTGCGTCGCGTGATCGGTCGTGGTGGATTTCGTGTCGAGCCTCCTCAAAAGCGGTGAACTCGCATCGTTGGGCCTGTCGCGCGAAGTGCGCTGAAGCCTCAAAGCTCGT
>CAYTPS010000047.1:4425-18884 GCA_964439245.1 uncultured Pirellulaceae bacterium
GCTCGTGATGGTGTCTGCCTTTGAGTGCCACATTCGAAGTGGTTTGTTCCACTGATTGGCATTAGTGAAAAGGTCCTCTCCGGTTTCGATCATGTCCACCGCAAGTCCAACTCCCAATCGTCGATGTCGTAACGGATCGTTGTCGTAGCGCTCTTGCGCTTCGAGAATTGTCGAAATCTTATTTCCCGACACGGGGATTGGCAGCGTACAGTTCGGTAGAATCTTCCGCAAGCATTTTGCAAGTCCGCGCGTCACCATGGACACCGGTTTATGTGGGTGAATCAATGGAGCGGAAACCAGATATCCCGAAATCAAATCATCGATTTCAGCGGTCATCCCGTGATGCAATACCAAACCTCCGCCGAGTGAATGGCCGAATAGGAACCGAGGCATGTTGGGATATCGAGATTTTGTTTCTTCAACAAGCGTGCTGACGTCACCGGCGATGTTTGCATAATTTCGAGAGACGCCGCGCAGCCCGGCACTCAGGCCGTGTCCCCGCAAATCAACGCCGACCACATCGATGCGTTTGTTGTTAAGGTGCTGGGCAAGTTCGTTGTATCGCCCGCAATGTTCGGCCAGTCCGTGAACGAGGCTCATCACGGCAACCGGATTCTCGACAGACCACCGATAGCCTTGAAGTTTCAAGCCATCGGAACGTGAATTGATTGGGAATTTCGTCAACACCGCATTATTGCTTTCAGGCACAGTTGGAGCCAGAGAATCTTTGTTGTTGCCAACGTTAGACTCGCCGCAGAATTTTCGACGCTATGTGGCATTAGCTAGGTTTCTTTGGAGAGGCACCTCTGAGAGTCAAAAGCAGCCGGTCTCAGATAATTGACGTAGGGGTAAGAACGATAAATTTGGCGAGGACGCAGAAGGGAAATTTTTGAAAATGTATTTGTGCGAGAATGGCTTGAAATAAATCTGCTTATAATCGAGCCTGCCTTCGGGGCACGTTTAAAATTTAGACCACTAAAGGAAATATGAGACTCAGATGAAATCTAGGTGTTTGTCGGTTGAAGCTTGGGTAGTCGTCTTTTTGATGAACCTTCTGATCGTTCCTCTTTCAGTCGCAGCCCCCGACAATGAATTGTCTCAAAAGACCGGCGGTGCTTCTTCTTGGTTGATCGACTCAGACGAAAGTTGGAATCAAAACATCTTAGAGAAGAAGGGGGTGGATATCAATCAAGGGAGAGCCACGCCAACACAATCTGAGGCGACGTTCACCAGTGTCCTGAAAAGGTATGACGTCAAGCGCTCTGCAAGAGCCATTCGATTCGAGCAGTCTCCCGAATGGCAGAACTGGAATCCAGTTGGCAACATTGGACCGGTGAACCTTGGTGACGCTCCGGTTTTTTTGAGCCTCGGGCCCAGCAACTACTGGATGTTTGGACGTTACAAGGGTGCAAAATCAAAAAAGGGAAAAGGTGATAAGTGGAGAGAAGGCAATTTCTCTTCTGAAGTTGCCACATTGGATGGCTTTGATATCCCGCTCAGAACTACCCCTTTTGCAAATCAATTTGACGCCCCCGGAGGGTTGAAGCCGAAATTAGGAGGCTATCACGCTTGGCAGAGCAAGGACATGGTCAACTGGGTGCACCACGGTTCGGTCACAAAAGCAAAGGGTAAATGGATGACGACGGCAGAATACGCAGACGGCAAAGGGTACTTCTACTATGATTTTCCAAATGACCAAGACCCTCACGTCTATATCGATTCAGATCTGTTTGATGGGTTGCCGGGCGAAGACAAGGGAATGGCATACGATGATCCAACCGACGGTTCTGATTGCGCGATCATTCGGGACCTCGATGGTAAGTTTCATCTGATTCTTGAAGATTGGACTCCCATTAACGCCCGCACGCATGCTTGGGATTCGCCGTTGGCCGTTCACGCGGTCAGCCCAGACGGCATCGAAGACTTCAAGGCTTTGACGCCGCCGATCGACCAAAGGACAACGCCGACTGGCGAGATAAAGACGTACAAGCACCCGCATTGGGTTAAAGAGAATCCTGAGCGATTCAAAACCAATGTTGCTGAGTACAAGGTACATAAGCCCGAGCAAAATGCTTATGGTGACTGGGCAGCGATCTGTATCGGTGGGCGATACTATCTGTTTTGTGATTTTGACCCCGCAAAGAAAAAGAAGATGAGTGTGGGGTGGTTTACGTCAGACAGCATTGATGAAGAATTCCAATGGTGCGGACAGATTGGACAGGGGCATCCCGACCCCGATATCATGTTCGCCGAGGGCAAGTTCTACCTTGCAACCCAACAAAAAGAGGACTTCGTTAGCCCGGGTCCTTGGGTGGAAGACGTCGAAGTAAGGGTGGGCGTGGACACTGATAATGACCAAACGATCGACCTGTGGACAAAGTGGTCCCAGGCGAAGGAGACATACGACTATGTCGAAGGGGTCTCCAAGCAAGTCGCTAGGATTCCTGCTAAAGTTGATCTATCTGGTTTGCCGGCGGGCTTCGGATTCCAATTTGAAGTGAAGCTGAAAGACACAACAAAAAATCAATCGAAGCCCATCCTTGAAGAGGTCGAGTTAACCTTCGGCAATTAGGTGCCTTCGCTTAGATGGAAGTCAGGATGTCGATAAACACGGGGATGTCCAGAAAATTTACAGCCCCATCTCGGTCGCAATCCGCTTCATCGAGAAAGCCGCCGGTTGACAAAATCGCGATAAACGCGGGGATGTCCGCAAAGTCTACAACTTGGTCTTGGTTGCAATCTCCAAGAACAAACGGGTCGACCTCAGCGCAGGTAAACCAATCTCGGACAATGCCTCTCACGTAAAGTCCGGAAGCCGTCAAATCAGAATCTGACCATCCTCCGTTTGGACTGGCGTTGGGCTTTAGCACTGAAGCCCCTTCGACCTTGTCGTGCACTGACCAATTTAAATGGGTCAAGTTGTGCATGTTCATAAACAGTAGCCACTGTTCAGTCGAAAATTGATCAACGCCGCCATCTCCACTTGCGTTGACGGTTCCCCACTCTGTTACCATTAGAGCAAGCCCGTTGTTGATTGCGGTTTGTGCTTTAGCGCGAAGTCCATCGCCATGGGTTCCCGCGTAAAAGTGCAGTGTGTAGGCAATGTTGCTGTACCCCGTAATCGGATCTTGCGAAGCCACATCGACGTCTTGCGACCAATTGGAAGAGCCAACGATAATCAAATTGTCGGGGTCGATCGCACGAATCGCTTGGATCACTGCTTCAGCATATGGCTTAATCGTGTTGGACCATGAAACCTGCAGCGGTTCGTTGTAAATTTCATAGATCACGTTCGGGTGGTGCCCGTACGTCATGGCCATCTCCGAAAAGAAGGCAATCGCGTCAGATTCGTAGTCCTCGGCGTGGTGTGAGTGCCAGTCGATGATGACGTACATGCCGTTTGCAATTGCGGCGTCCACGACTGTCTTGACGCGATTCTTATTCCCCTGCGGGTCAGATAAATATCCGCCAAATTCATCGACACCCATCGCGGCTCGCACAATGGTCGTGTTCCAGTCTTCCTGAAGCCATTGAACCACTCCTGCGGTGTAGTACTTCTCAGCGGCCCACCCCGTGTTTGACCAGAAGAGGCTGTTGCCTGCAAAACTAACAATGTTGTTGTTCTCGTCAACAATATTGGTCCCACTGACACTCAATGCACCATGAATAGATACTGGATCATCGCATTCGCCGGGGGCCGGGTCGGTACCTCCTCCATTATCAGGGCCAATAAATTCGACGCTTTGAACAGTGTAGCGATGGGCGGCAGTGCCGGCGTACGGGGATTGAACTCCCGTGTCGTTAAGGAAACCGTTGAGGACGCCGTCAGTCACATCGCCATTGTATCCAGTCGTGGGATCTACCGAGACGGTCACGAAACCGCCACCTATAGGGAAATTACTGGCCGGAATCGTATAGGAGAAGAACTCGCCATTGGCTCCTCCTGCATCGATTGCTTCGCGAATCGAAATAACAAGATCACTTTGATTCCCAGCATCGGCTCTCGCTGTAACTTGAATCGACGTCGTTCCAGTAATGTCTACCGGCGCATTAATTGGTGATACGCCGACGCCACCGAATGAATCCGAACTGGGCGGAATGTTGGTTACAAGCCCCTCGCTAGAGAAAGAGTTGGACGTCGGGTAAGTAGAAAGATCAAATGATCCAAAACTATACTTGAGCGTCTGATTGCTGGTGAAATCCTCAAGGTACAGGCTGGTGGTTTGTGCGAAAGAGTTACCAATTGAAATGCACAAGTATGCTGTCGCGAACAAAATTGAGAGACAGAGTTTAGATCGCATGGGAATGCCGGTGGAAGATGGAAAGGAATTGTGGGTGGGTGAACACTCTGGATTCACGCATTGCCAAAGACGCATTGAAGCAATTTGTGAATGCGATGCGAAGGGAGACGGAAACCGGTAGCAGATGGCTGACCGCAAACCTGAAATTGCCGTGGATTTGAACGAGAGAAAGCGGCAATTCTCGATTCACACAATACACACTTTACGTTCACATGGTGGCAAAAGCAAACTCTCAGATTGGAGTGGTTCAAGCGGTGTATCACAGCCGAATCGACCCGGCGTTCTTAAGGTCTGCTTGATTGCCCTTAGGTGGTTTCGGTAATCAGGTTTTAACGGATATAGAACTATGCTCTATCGCAATGGTTGCTATGCCCTCGGCCACACCACAAAAAAAGTCCGACTAGCACTTCGACAAATTGTTGGCCAACTCGCATTCTGGTCATTGCGAGTCTCAGTGCTTGATGACTGCTAGCCGCTGTAACACCGACCCAGCCAATCTAGGCAACACTATTGGGTACCTGAGCTCGTTCTGTCTGAGCTCGTTTCATCGCTTGGGTAGAGACATCTTCAAGCCAACCTAAGTCCATGTTTTGGTGAGCTTCACAGATGAACCACGGCTCGCGTGAGTCGGGCTCGAGCATTACGCCAGCATCGATCAGGTTCCAGGCGAATGCTTCATAGAGTTTACTGTCGGTCTGCTTCCAATCACGGTAGTTGGTTGGCACCTCATCCGAAAAGTGGATACCAAACATAGAAGGCGGTCCAGCAAAGCGGTGTTCGATTCCTGCCTTGGTGAAAACGCGCCCCAGCACTTCTTGAATGTCGTCACCCACACGGTCAACGGTTTGCAGTGCGTCAGTGTTTGTGAGAATATCGAGCGTGGCATGAGCGGCTGCCAGACCCACCAAGTTTCCAGTGTAGGTGCCACCGTGGACAACACCACCCTTGTTAGAGCCCACTGAATCCATCACTTCTTGCCGACCTCCGAAGGCAGCAACTGCGTAGCCATTACCGATCGCCTTGGCATAAGTACTTAGGTCAGCATAAATTCCGTAACGTTGTTGAGCGCCACCTTTGGCAACTCGAAATCCCGTTTTGACTTCATCAATTACCAACAACGTGCCATGCTCGGTGCAGAGGTCACGCAAACGCTGCAACCACTCTTGTGTGGCCGAGATACTTCCACAGTTTCCTATGATCGGTTCCAAAACAACACACGCCAGTTGTTCGCCGTAGGTGGCAAACTGATTCTCCAAAGCCTCAAAACTATTGAGTGGAAGTAGATCCACCAAGTCTCTTGTTTTGTGAGGTATGCCTCCGCCAAAAGGAATGATTTCCGGTGGTACATCTTTCGCGGTCCAATTCTCCACATCGGACTTCCACATCATTTCATCGTATAGACCATGAAACCCACCTTCGAAAATAGCCACGCGGTCGCGCCCTGTATACCCACGCGCTGTACGTACCGCACCCATTACAGCTTCGGTTCCAGAGTTGGCAAAACGTACTTTGCCAACCTGAGGGCATAGTGCTTTGATTTGTTTGACCACTTGAGTGTCAAGCGCGGTGGCGAAACCAGTAAGCGTTCCGCCACGCTGAATCTGAGAAACCACCGCGCGATCAACACGATCATCTCCGTAACCCAAAATAATCGGGCCATAACCCAAGCGAAAATCGACGTAGGTTTTTCCGTCAGTGTCAACGATCTGACAACCCTTGGCGCGATCCACAAACACCGTTCGATCGTCACCCCAGTAGCGGTAGTTCTCCGCGACACCCTGAGGCATATGCTTGTGGGCCTCGGTCATCAACGCCGATTGACTAGATCTCGTGTTGTTCTCAGCCCTGGCGTCTTCTGTCTCAGAGGCTGGGGATTTCTGTGGGCGAAGCAAAACGCCCATTTTCTCTTCGACCAAGCGTGCCACCGAAAGCTCTGGCGCGTCGGCCCCATATTTATCTTTAGCCTGTTCGAACATCGACCGTGCGACCGCGCCCAACGTCAGCGGAACTCCTTGGCCTTCTGCGATTTCATGAACCAAACGCAAGTCCTTGCAGCACAATTCCAAACTAAAGCTAGGATCGTAGTGGCCGGCAAATATGGAATCGATATCGTGCTGGGCGACCCAGCTGTCACCGGCGCTGGACCGAATGGCCTCTGCAATGGTCTGTAAAGGGATTTCCGCCTGCAATCCAATCATCAAGGCTTCGCCAATAGAGGCCGCGTTGATAAACCAAAGCAAATTGGTAATCAGCTTGGTTGTGGCTCCGTTGCCATGCTTGCCGGTGAAGAAGAAGTCAGTCCCCAACACTTCAAAGATTGACTTGTTTTGCGAGAAACAATCGGCATCGCCGCCTATGAAAAATGCCAACTCTCCGCGTGCTGCACCATCGATGGCGTTGGTGATCGGTGCTTCAATGAAATTGAGATTGCGTTGCTTTGCTACTCTCCCAATCTGAACTGCCAGCTCTACTGAGCTGGTTGTTGTATCGATAAAGGTTGTGCCGGGCTTAGCATGAGCAAGAAGCCCTTCGTCACCTTGGTATACTTCTGCTGCTTCGGTCGGGCCGGGAAGTGATGTAATGGTTACTTCCGAATTGGCCAAAGCCTCCGTAAGGCTAGTTGACCATGAGGCGCCCATCGCCAGAAGGTTTTCGGCTTTCGCTTTCGAAAGATCAAATACGGTTACGGGATGGCCTGCCTTGAGCAGGTTGGCAACCATGGGATTCCCCATGTTTCCCAAGCCAATGAAATAGATGGAAGGTTTTGTTTCTGTCACCGTCTTATTGTTTCTGGTAAGTGAAAAACTTGCGGGTTGGATTCAGCCCCAGCGGCTTGCATCCTAGCTCACGAAAGAAATTGTGAATCTCTTCATCCGAAATCACTAGGTAACGATAAAATTGCTCGGCCACTACATCGTTCCCTTTGGTGAACGTGTATTGCTTGGTAAAGAGTCCGCTGCCTTCGTTGTGGACGACTTGAGAATAGGTCAGCTCATCGGTCAGAGATTTCGAGTAGTCGGTGTGAGGGTCCTGCAGGGCCAACGTCAAAATCCCCCCCGGCTCCAAATGCTCGACCACGCGCCGTAGGCTTTGTTCGCAAGTTTTCCGATCATCGATATGGCTGCAGAAATTAAGTCGGTCACCCAAGTCGATAAAGTACCAACAGCCGCCTACTGAAAAGGAGGCCTCAAAGGTCCGGTCGAGAGACAATGTGGTTACGTCTTGCAGCTCGTATTGAATCTTGTCATTCAGTCGATCTTTGGCTTGGGCCAGCATCGATTCGGTGTTGTCCAATCCTGTCAGCGACAAATCGGGGTTTTGTTTGAGCAGGCCCTCAGCGACCAGTCCCGTTCCGACGCCCAACTCTAAAACTCGTTGTCTTGAACCAAGTACCTCGATCAGATCGCGCGTGATCTCATCGTAGTTGTAGTAACCGTTGGTCATTAAGACGTCGTAATATTCTGATATTCCCGAGTAAGTATTGAGGTCGTGATCTGAGTAGGTAGCCCCTGGTGTTGCTTGGTTCACTTCGTTCTCCTAGTGGTCAAATCGTAAGCCCATTCACTGCCGCGGCAAAACAGTGTTGGCCTCAAAGCGACGTGCGTTCCTGCGTGGGCAAGTGTCTCAAACGCAATGAATCAGCGCTGAAACTCTTGTGGATCAGTCTCAAAAACGCAGGATGATACCAGCGAATCTTAGATTCCATAAGGCGAGCTTGCTTTAGCGGGAAATGCGCTATTTTGCTTCGAGAGCTGAGTGAGCGACGGCGGCCGATACGGCGAAATGTCGCAGAAACTCCAAATTATACGCAGAGCACGACGCTTGGTTCGATGATGGCGATCCCACCGTGACCGAGACTAGCTTGGTCACTTGGGGAGCTTACACAACGGTACTCCACCGTCTTTTTCAAAGACGGTGGATGCCTTTGGCGTCAATTAAGAAGAGACCTTACCAGAAGATGTAGTACAACGCGGCGGTCGCGATGACGACACCGAGACCGATTACCATCGCCCCTTTGGATGTCTTGAGTTCGATTTGGTCATTCACTGGGAGCTTAACCGGTTCTTTCATTGGAGCCGCGATGGTGATCGCGATTCCTGCCCCCAGCACAATGAAGAAACAAATGGCCATACGGTCAAGGAACGCGATTTGATCGGCGTACCACAGACCATTGCCTGCCAAGATCGGGCCTAAGAACCATTTGAATGCACCGTAAGATACTACATTCAACAAAATCCCCAACCAACCAAAGTAGCGTGGCGTGCGTGGCGAGAAGAAGCCAAACATAAACACTGCGAGAATACCGGGCGAGATAAAGCCTTGGAATTCCTGAATGTACTGAAAGATACTCGCAAAGTTATCCAGCTTCGGCGCGACAACGCCCGCCAGAATTACGAACAGCACCACGAAAATACGGCCTACGGTAACGAGTGTCTTCGGATTCGACTGACCGGTGAATTTCGCATACAAATCCATTGTCGCGATGGTCGAAGCCGAATTCAACATTGATGCCAACGAGCTGATTACCGCACCGCATAATGCAGCCAGTACGAACCACGAAATCAATGGGTAAGGTTTGATTAGGTTTCTAACCAGCACTGGGAAAGCTGCGTCGTAGTCGTAACCGACCATTTCCCCAGCCGAAACTTTTCCTGCGGCAGTTGCCTTATCGGCCAGTTCGTTAATGGCCGCTGCCATCGCCTCTGGAGCCAGTGTTGTATCGACTTCCGAAGCTGCTCCTGCAATTCCGGCGTTTCTAGCAAAAATCTCTGCCGAAAGTTCAGGCTTGAGTTTGACAAATGCCGCGTTTACGTTGATGACTTCTTCAGCCGTCGCCTTCTCATAGAGCGCTTGGTTTTTCTCGGTGGCTCCCTGATGCAAGTCGGCGGAGAAAAGGTTGAACGCCAAAATTCCAGGAATCACAACAACAAACGGGATGAGCAACTTTAATACCGCTGCGAAGACGATCCCCTTTTGCCCTTCGGCAAGTGATTTTGAACCGAGTGTTCGTTGAACGATGTACTGGTTTAGTCCCCAATAGAAAAAGTTGGGGATCCAAAGGCCAACAATCAGTGCTGTCCAAGGAATATCGGTATCCTCTTTGGGACGCACCATGTGGACTTTACCGCCGGACAGGTTGTCGCCATTGCGTACTACGGCCTCACCATCGACGCCGTCATTGAGCAGCATGAATCGCTCCCAAGGCCCGGCCGCTTCCAGATCTTCGACTGTGGCGTTTGAATTGGCAACTTTCGTCTCGAAGAGTTTCTCTGGAGATGCACTAGCCAGATGATCAAATGCTAGATACATCACGATTCCACCACCAATGATCAGGGCTGCTCCCCAGATTAGGTCGGTCCAAGCACACGCTTTCAAACCACCGATGAATACGTAGACGGCAGCGAAGATCGCGATCATCCAACACATCACAGTCAGGTCATTGAGAACCGGAATGGTGTTGTAGTATTCTGAGACAAATTTGGCACCTGAGAAGATCACTGATGACGTTGTCACAAAAACTAACGTAACGATCGCAGGTATCGCCATCGCAAGTCGCGCCGTACCATCAAATCGATATTCCAGAAATTCAGGGATCGTGTAGAGGCCCGCTTTGAGGAATTTTGGAAGAAACCAAAACGCGACGAAGATCAGTGTGATCGCCGCCATCCACTCGTACGATGCGATCGCCATTCCCAACCAGTTGGCCGATGCTCCTGACATGCCGACGAATTGTTCCGTCGAAATGTTGGCGGCGATCAATGAAAATCCAACCAGCCACCATGTCAATCCGCGACCGGCCAGAAAGTAGTCCGATGCACCCTGTTCACTGTCTCCGGAGTCGTCGTCGCGACTCTTCCAAATGCCTAAGGCGATAACGCCTACTACTGCGGTGACAAACAGTATGACTTCCAAAATATTCATAGCGGACTTGTGGGTGGTGGTGAGACAGATTGATTACTTTAAGGCTCCATAGAATAAGCTCACCTGTAACCCCTTGCAAGCATTTATCCATGGACGCTAAAGTGCAAAGTTAGATTGGTCGAGATATTTCCTCGATGTTGCTGAGCGGCTAACGGTCCCGAACTGAATGTTGGTGGGAATAACAATAGGAAGAAGCCATCTTCAGCGCTCGCGCAATGCTAACGGTCACTCATTCTGAGAGGTTGGGTTGACCTTGCCGCATTGGCTGAGTTTTCTGGTGGTGGGCTTGAGCATTGCATTGCCGACGGGGAATAGGCTTGACAGAGCGCTGGCTTGCTGACTGCGGCGCGGTAGCAGCCTTGAAGTTGAGCCTTATTTTGTTCATCCCATTTGGGGATTTATGGCGATGTGCGCTACCAATTCATCGTGCTACTTGCCAGCATTTTTTATGGAAATATGGACCGTCTTGGGCAATTCGGCCGACATTTACAGCTAGAAGTTAAAATTGTCGTCGAACTTCTACTACGTTTCGCAATCCGTGTTTAAAATACGCGATCCTGAATACAGCCAATCAACAATGAATCACCCGTCCGGACGAGTAATGGCCCTAGCTAAGGCAAGCTCCAAACAGCATCACAATTCTGAGAAAGAGATTGCTCCGGAAGTGACAACGGGAGTCGCGGTGGACGAAGTCCTATCCGAATTTGCTGAACAGAAAGATCCTCCGATCGTCTGGTGGGCCGCTCTCATTGGTCCGGTCTTAGCGACGGTGGTCGCGTTGGTAGGAGTCTATTTGGTTGCCGGATGGCCGTTTGTCACGGGGTTCGTAACGGCCGCCGCGACAGCGTTCTTTGTCACTGGAAGATTTATCATTCTGCTTGGGGCAGAACAAGCTGCCGAGGGAAAGACGTTTCTCAAACTGCTGACGCCAACGCATCTATTTGTGATGCTAACTTGGCTGGACATGATGGTTGCAATTTTTGTTGCCTTTCATATGGCCGTTCTGTTTCGTATTCCCTGGGCGGGCGAGCGACTGAAACATCTCGTTTCCGATGGACGTTTTGTGTTGGCAAAACAACCTTGGATTCGACGTGCTGCCTTTTCGGGGCTAGTACTGTTTGTCATTTTTCCGACCTCGACCACTGGTAGTATTGGTGGCACCATTTTTGGCCGCTTATTGGGGATGCGGCGCGTGCGAGTGCTAATCGCGATCTTTGCTGGCAGTATTCTCGGTAACGGAATCATGCTGATGGGAGCCAACTTCTTCAACAAATATTTTTCTGGCGACAGCATCGGTTTGAAGGTGGGCGGCGTTCTGGTGATCGTTGTTGCACTTTTCCTTTTCGAAAGAAAAATTCAGAGTCTGAAGAAGAAGTACTTGGCTGAAGAAGCCAATCAGTAGACTCGGTTCTGAGCCCGAATAACGCCCCGCAATCCTGATATCTGTCCGGCGACTCTCAGCGCCGATTGCGGAGCCATCTTGAAAATTGGCCGATCTAGGCAACAATGCCGTTTACTTAAACAACCCGCCCATGAAGCTTAGTAGAGACCTTACATGAAACAGGTGACGGTACCGTTTCTTGTGATGCTGGCCAAAGTCCTCAGCGGTGCGACGGTGCGCTGGGTGGACTGTGAACCGGATACTTGCCAGCGTGTCTATTTTGCCAACCATACCAGTCACCTGGACGCGCTCGTGTTGTGGGCCTCATTGCCCAAACACATCCGGGCACTTACTCGGCCTGTTGCGGCAGCCGATTATTGGGAGGGTGGCCCTGTCCGGCGGTACATGGCCAAATCGTTCAATGCGCTGTTGATCGACCGAACAAAAATTAAAGTCCACAACAGCCCGATCGACATGATGATCCGCGCTATCGGAGACACCGAGTCCCTGATCGTGGTCCCTGACGGCGGACGGAATCACCAACCGGAGATGAAGCCATTTAAAAGCGGGCTTTTTTATCTGGCCAAGAAAAGGCCGGACCTTGAATTAGTTCCGGTTTATATCGACAATCTCAATCGAGTAATGCCTAAGGGACAGTTTCTCCCGGTGCCTTTGTTGAGTTGTATCTCGATCGGTGCGCCGATTTGGCTGGAGTCGGGTGAAAAGAAGGTTTGTTTTCTCAATCGAGCTCGGGAAGCAGTATTGAGCATGAAAGACGGAAGCGACGCCGAATCCTGAAACGGAGTTTGCGTCGACATCGCAAGCCCTCCAAGACATTCTCGTTCGTCGATCCTAACTAGCTGAACTCCACCACGGTTTTTCATTGCTTCTCTTGACCCGCAATTATCAAAACGTTGTTCCGGCAACGCCCAACAGCGACCAGTTGTTTGACTTCTGGACGACCGTGCTGATTTTGGCGATGTTGATCGTGCTGGCGGTGCTTTTGATGGTGGGCCAGTTTCTCAAACGCCAACCCGAATCGGTTTTGGATCCCGCCATCGTAAGAACCTTCAACAAACGCGTGGTCACGTGGCTTACGATCTGTGTGTTGTTGGTGGTCAGTCTGTTGTTCAATCGTACCGTTACGGTGGTGCTTTTTGGTTTGATTTCGCTGTGGGCGCTCAGAGAGTTCATTACCATGACGCCAACGCGCCGCGGCGACCATGGAACGCTGGCATGGTTGATTTTTGGATTCACGCCGCTGCAATACATTATGGTGGCCATGAATTTGTACGATTTTTACACGATCGTTATTCCGGTCTACGCGTCGCTGTTCATTCCTGCCCGAATTGCATTCACAGGTGACCATAAACGGTTTTTGGAGCGGTCGGCCAAAATTCAGTTTGGATTATTGATCTGCGTGTACGCGCTCAGCCACACCCCCGCGCTGCTGTATCTGGAGCTTGAAACTTATGATCGCGTTACCCAAACGAAAGTGCCTTGGACGGGGAAAACGGCAGGTTTGCTGTTCTTCTTTATCGTAATCGTCCAGGTTAGCGACATGTTGCATTTTGTCTGGGACCGCCTTGCCGGTAAGCATGTAATCGCGCCGGGGATCAATAAGACGAAAACGTGGGAAGGCGTGATCGGATCGGCCTGTGCGACTGCATTGGTCGGGATTCTCCTGCAATTTGTCACACCATTCACATGGTATGGGGCCGGATTCATGGCGTTGATCATCAGCGTCATGGCATCCTCGGGCAGTATGACCATGTCGGCCATCAAACGTGATCGAGGTGTACGCGATTATGGGACGCTCGTTCAAGGTCACGCAGGAGTGTTGGATCGGATCGATTCGATGTGTTTCGCTGCTCCTATTTTCTTTCACGCCACAAGATTTTTTCTCAACGCCAACTAGAATTGGGCTTCACCAGCCTCTTCAACGAAACGACGCCGCATGGCCAATTTAAAACAAACGATGGACCTTCACGATCTCGAGTTGCCTGAAGATCAGCGCACCAAGATCAAGCACTACTGTCAGGTTTTGTGGGAGCTGAACAAGTCACTGAATCTGCCTCGGCATACGACCTACGACAAATTTGTCACGCGCGATTTGTACGATACGATCCAGCTGGCAAAACTGATTCCTGAAAACAAGGAAGTATTGGACGTTGGTTCTGGCGGTGGAGTGCCGGGAGTTTTGCTGGCCATCATTCGTCCCGATCTGAAGGTTACTTTGGCAGAATCGGTGGGTAAGAAAGCGATTGCTCTCGGACAGATCACCGAAGGAATTGAGGTTGAAGTAGATGTGTATCACTGCCGGGCTGAGGATCTGCTGGCTGACTTCCGTTTTGATTATACGACCGCACGCGCAGTCGGGCCGCTGGTGAAACTTGGGACCTGGTTTGCCGAAGTATGGCCTTCGGTTGGAAAACTTCTGGCGCTCAAGGGGCCCAATTGGCCTGAGGAGAAAAAGGTTGCCGATGAGGCGCAGCTGTTGGACTCCGTCAATTTGTCGGTGGCTTCGGAGTACGTGACTCCCGGCGCCGAATGGAAATCTTACATTCTTGAAATCAGTAGCAAAAAATCTCGATAGTGTTGTCGGCGCCGCAGTGTAGATTCGTCTGGACGGGTATTTCCGATTGGCGTATAACCCCTCCCTCGGCATTGGCAGAAAGCAAATGTTTTTATGCCTGAAGGCACAAGTTTTTGAGACTTTTTTCAGCAAAAACTTATATCGAAATCGCAAAGTTGATGCGAGTCGCTCCTTCTGGCGACCGATTAATGGAGTAGACTTATTCGAAATAGATTACTTCGGCTTATATACGGCTGAGGGACCAATTTTAGGGTGGACC
>CAYTPS010000048.1:0-6392 GCA_964439245.1 uncultured Pirellulaceae bacterium
GAATGGGCCTACACCGCAGCAACCTGTATCGAAAAATGCGTCAACTGGGAATGAACAGCGATGGAGAGCAGGATGACGAATAGAACTCTCAGGTGCGGGGTCAGAGACCCGCGCACTGCGCGAAAGGTTAAAACTTTTCTACCGACGTACCTTTCGCATCGAAAGATCTGTTTGGGCGAGCGGCGGAATGGAATCTACCATGTGGTGGATGAGAATCTTCGAGTTTCCAGTTGATTTTTGGGTAAGTTCTGTCTCGCCTTCCGCCTTAGAATACAGGCATGGACCAATCACCACCTGCCGCTGAACAAGTTGCTTGCAACTCCACGCGCTGTGCGCTGGTCTCATTGCGCTGTGCGCTGGTCTCATTGCGCTGTGCGATGGTCTCATTGCGCTGTGCGCTGGTCTCATTGCGCTGTGCGATGGTCTCATTGCGCTGTGCGCTGGTCTCTGACCTCGCACTACCGTGACCGAAGGTCTCCCTCGCCGCGAACCAGGCGACCTATTGCAATCATCGGAGTGATCGTCATCTGCGGGCTGTAAACAAGAGCTTGCCGCTCTTCACCTGATTTGTATCCAGCGCTCTGACGGAGACCTGCGGTCGATCTGGTGCTGGGTCGGAGAACCGCGCACAGCGAGGGGACCATCAGGTGCCGGGACCACGCAGCGAACGCTGTCAAAATTTTTGATGGTGATGAAGTTCAGAGACGCGAACGGAGTCATTGCTCTGAGGGCAAAGCAGCTGGATCGTCCAACGATCTCGCCAATGACTCCGCCCCTGCGACAGATAAACCTTAAATCTCTGTTATGATTTGAGGTCTGAAAGCAAATTTTGGTTTTTGAAATCAAATACGAAACCATGGGCGTAACCATTCACTATCGCGGGACGCTGGACGATGTCGATCGCATCGAAGAGATGGAAGATCGGGTGATGGACCTGGTGTTTGCGCTCGGGGGTAAAGCGACCGTTTGGCGATCGTTCGCGGACCACGATCCTTCCCGGGTCATCCGTGGTTTGATGATCGAGATGACGCCGGGGCAGGATACGCTCAGTCTGCTGGTGTCGCCCGAAGGGCATTTGACGCCTTTGTTTCAAATCGAGGAAGCCGAACAGACAGCGTTTTTCGAACCACAGTGGTGCTTTGTAAAAACTCAATTCGGTTCGCTGACCGGGCATGTGGCCGTTGTACATTTGCTGGATGCGCTCAAACAACAGTACGCTGGCAACCTGGAAATCAGCGACGAGGGCGAGTACTACGAAACCCGGGACATCGCGAAGTTGCGACACAAAAAAGAGTTTCTCGGCGGAGCCATCCGTTCGCTGGCCGATGAACTGCGAGAGCACGGCTTGAGCGAAGAAGCGATGGAAGATCCCGCTATCGTTGCCTCGCGTGTCGAACGAATTGCGATGCTGGTTCAGCGGAAAATGTGCGGTCTGGCAACCGAGGCAACTGATTCGGGGACCATCGAATCTAAGGACAGTGCGTGGCACGAAACCTCGCTTGATGAGGACGTTCGAGCGATGGACAAACAACGTCGTAAAAACGACTCGCGAAACGAACGGATGATCCGGCGGATCGCCGAGGCAACATCAAAAGGAATGTCGACCGATGAAGCGTTCCGATTGGCTATCAGCGATGAAGGTTTTCCGGAAACGGGGGCGAACGACAACTCTGGTGGAAAGGATTTTTTTGCGGAGAGTCTATTCCCGGACAACCAGATGGATGAAACCACCTTCACGGCACCGCCGGAATCGTGGAACGAGACAAACACAACTGAAATCGACGAACAACATCCTGCGGTTAAGTTTGCCGAAATATTTCTGTGTCGCTTGACGGACTTGCCGGCACAAGCCAGCGAAGGTGGATTCGTAACAACCCTGATCCACGGTGCAATGGACATGCTGGGTGGACTGGCTCAGGCGACCGCATCATGCTCAGATCACCGCGTTAATCGCGCGCTCGCCATCACGCAACTCAAGCGAGCCTTGTGTGGTCACGCATTCGCTCGCGGTGCGGTTTTCGGACTTTCGGGTGAAAACGCCATTGCAAAGGAAGTGGCAAGCGATCTTCACCAGCAGCTCGAAACAATCGTGACGGCGATACACGAACTGCTGCAACATGCGTGGGAGGACGCGGACCAGCAATAGGCGAGATCACAAGCTTTCAACTTTAACACGTGATTTCAACAAATCGTTTTCAGCGTGCCGAGGGTGGATGATGTCGCAGTGCATCAGAGCTGGCGACAACGCTTCGCTGACGCGAACAAATAAGCAAATGCCAACATGAATATCCCAGTGGGTTCTGGAACATTCGTCAAAGTGATGAATGAAGTGATTGGGCGGCTCCCAGTTCCATCTTCTTGCAGGCTGAACGGATCACCCGTTTGAGCAAAGGCAGTTCCAAGGGTTGTGTTTGGATTTAACGCATTCAGGACTTGATCGAAGTCACCGTAAATCGTTTCTTGCTCTCCAACCAAAACGGTCTGAACAGGTTCCGATTCCGGAGGAACGTCAATACAGTTCAGGTCCTGGTCAAACGCGCAGCCAAGGTCACCCCGGTCAAATGTTCGGGCGGATGCCTGTTCGATGTATCGAATCACGAGATCTTCGTTTTCTGCAACTGTGCCGAGAGATAAATCCAAATCCACGGGCACAAAAATACTGACGTCGCGTGTTACCACCTCTTGCCCAAAACCTTCATGCCCGGAGCCAAAATCTCCTAACCATTGACGACTCGTAAATCTGTGCTGGCTGCTCAAGAAAAAATTCGGAGCTGTTACTCCTGTGAGCGTTGATTGGGTTGTCCCAAGAAGTCCATCCATGGTGTGAGCTCCCCATGCAATGGGCGTCAGGTTTGCCTCGTCCGTGCCAACAGCAATTTCAAAATAGCTGAATGCAAGCGATTGGTTGATACCAAGGCCCGCGACGGTCGTCGTGCCCAACACGGTCGGGGCGAGGCTGAACGTCGCGTTGACGTTTCCGGTCTGCCCCGTATTGGTGTATCTGACGGTCGTCGTGGTAAACGAATCGGCGGCACCATCAAACCCCTCGAAGTGCAAACCATTGGGTGCTGGGCCCAATGCCGGGTTCCACCGAGTTCCCTGAATGAACGTAGAAGCAGAGACGGATGCGGAGTTAGAGAACTCAAAATTGGAGTTTCCGACTCCGTAGGCACTTGCGAAACCGGGTTCCGTATGACCAAAGGCCTCAGTCGCCAACTGATTGAAGTTAAACGGAGTCGAAGAATTCCAAGTGGCCGAATTAGACTCCTCCGTCAGGCTTCCAACCGGGCCAACTTCGTTGCGGTTTTCAACGGTGATGTCTTGCAGTTGCAAGTTTTGACCCGAAGCCACTGCACAGCAATGTGCAGTGGCAAGAACCAGAATCCAGAATAGTCGGTTGTTAAGATTGGTGATCATGAAAATCTTCTTCCAATTCAATTGAGTATATTCGACTCACGCAAGAGACAGCGTTTCACCATCTTCTTCGACGGTCGCCGGCGTAAAGAATCGGTCCGGCCCGGAAGCTGAAATTCGCTTCTTTTTTCTGTCGTCTATCGAAAATGAATCCTTCGCGAAGACGATGTCACGGGATTCGTTTGTCTGAGTTGCATCGGGCTGATCGAACGAGCCTGATTGAAACGAAATCGGTTCCAAAGCGATTTGCGAAGTAGTTACCGGAATGACCGATTGACCGAGCGTTGAGACCAACACAAAACCGTCACCAAGTACGTCCACTTTTCCATCGCCGTTGAAGTCGCCGTCTGCCCAGCTGGCACCTCCCTGGAGGCCAAGATTACCAACCAACGAGAAGGCATCGCCCAGTACATCCACCTTGCCATCGAGGTTGGCATCCCCGGGAAGAGCAACGTAAAATGCACCTTCAGCCACGCCTCCTGGTGAGCCGTTGTCATTAGCGTCCAACGCTAAGCCGGTACGCTTGCTAATGATCTTGCTTCCATCGGCAGTCCATCCGTAGATCCCGGGATCCAGCCCGGGAAACGAGAAATAACTGGTCGCAGTTGTGTCGGCTCCGTTGGGGCCAAGTTCGTTGAACGAAGGATCCACCAATAAGCCACTCTGCAGGTTAACGATTTGCAGGTAATCTGGTTGTAGGTCGACACTCTCGTTGAACCAGAGGTCAAATCTTGACACCTTGTCCGGTCGCTCCACCGTGTGATCCGTTGTCGCACTGATATTTCCTGATAAAGGTGCGACCGACAATCTGTAAGAAATTCGGTCTTCACCGAAAATATCTGAATCGGGATCGATGAAGTATGAAACATCCAACCCATCGGCATCTCGTTCACTAAATCGACCTGTCAGAATATCGTAGGAATCAGTTCGGTCTGTAACGGCGATATAGTAGTCGTCGGTGGAAGGAAACGTGAATCTCGAACTGGTTGAAAAGTACAGTCCAAGCAGTTCCTCGTTCGCTGGGTTACCGTCGTCCAACTCGTAAGGAAAAAACGCATTGACACCGAATACTTTCAGCCTTTGTCCATACCTGTTGTACAGCGATACATGAAACTGCCCCTCGCTGTTGACTTCTGGCGAGTCATAAATGTCTTCCAGCCGAAAGTCATCATACGCATCGCGAGTGTCTTCCAGATTGAATTGAACCGTTTGGCCTTCCGCACCACGAATATGCCACAGATCAACATCAGAGGGATAATCGATGGCATTTGTTGTCGTCCCTCCGTAGTGCAGATATCCTTGATCATCCAGTTGGGACAACGTAGAGGCTTCCCCTAGTGAATTGTTTCCGTCCCAATAGTCCAGATTCAAGAAGTAAAAACCAAAACTTGATAGTCTTGAGGAAGAAACTCCTGAAATTGGGTCGTAGTCGTCGTTCTCTTGTGCTGAAACACCAAGGTAGTAGTACCCCGATTCTGGCGCTGTGTACCTGATAGATGCAATCGGCTCATCAACGAAGGCGAAAGGCGGCCTTGGTACAAAACCGGCATCGCTGGCAACTTCAGATCCGCTCGCTGAAAATAACCGTAGATAGCTTTCAAGGTCTGAGTCCGGCACATCGATATTGGCTTCGACGGTTTCGCCCTTTTCCAGCCAGAAATCATAGAAGTCAACGTCGCCGGCGTAGTTGATCTCGCCATTCCAAGTCGCTCCAACGTTGGTTGGCTCGCTACGAGAGATCCTGTCGCTCGCTTCATTGGCACCGAACAGAACAAGCCGCCAATGGTTATACACTCCCGTAACACCCTCAATTTTATCCTCTATTTCCAAGGTCCAATCACCATCTGGCACTTCATCCCAATTGGCAACCGTTGTGAAAACGTAGTCGTTGTAGTCGTCTGCGTCATCCGAACGCGATTCCGCGAGGATCGACACCGTTCCGCTGGGTGAAATCAACCGTGCTTCCAGATCGCCCCTTCGGGTGTGGTCAAGCGTAAATCGGACTTCAACCGCCGTGACGCGATCAATTCCTGAGTTTCCCGGGACGTTAATCGTTTTTTGAATCGTTGCGTTGGACGAACCAGAATCGCCGATTGGCTCTGAAACAATAGGACTTGTGTTACTCCATGATTTTTCAACACCTCTTGGTTGCCATGTTTCGGCAAGTCGAACGGCTTCAGCAGCATCCACGATTCCAAAACCGTAGTCCGGGCTGTAATAATGACCGCCGCCGTTGAATTGCCAACTTGGATTGCCAGAATCGATTTGCCTGCTTGACCGAACCAGAATCGTTTGCACATCAAGCCACGTAAGTTGCGGATTCGCTTCCAATATCAACGCTGCAACGCCCGAAATAAATGGAGCGGCAGCGGAAGTTCCTCCGAAGCCAGTGTTTTCGAGAATTCCATCTCCATCAATGTCGATATCCCGGTCTAAAGTGTAGTCTCCGTCTACGTATCCGCGGACACCTGTTCGATCAGTGGTAAGAATTTGTCGTGAACCACCGTTGGAAGGAGCTGACACCAAGTTCGCGAATCCCGGCGTGCTGTACGAAGCAAACACACCATCATCGCCTATCGCTGCAACTGAAATGGTGTAGCGCGATGATTTTTTTGGCTCGTAGGTAACCAGCGCACTGGTCTGTTGACCTTCATCAAAGCGATCATTGCCTGCGGAAAAAATGATGATACTTCCGAGTCCATTTCGTCCGTCACGAGCAGCGGTTGCGATTGCATTTTGCATCGCTCCATTGGGAGTTAACGGACTAAGAGGTTCTGAACCGTAACTATTGTTGAATATCTCAACCCCATTGTTTCGACCAAGAATCGCGGATGCGGATCTGGAAGTACTGATACCACGAGTGCCATTGCTTCGAAGGTCTGACACAACCCTGAATCCTACAAGTGTCGCTTCTGGCGCCACGCCTGATCCGCCGATCGAGTTTTGTGATGCAGCAGCAATCCCGGCTACAGCTGTTC
>CAYTPS010000048.1:6402-10010 GCA_964439245.1 uncultured Pirellulaceae bacterium
GTATCGAAAACCGGACTCGGGAACTTATCTCGATCGACGTAATCATAGTTGTCTGTCAATACATCGCCAGCATAGTTTTCAACCAGATCAGGGTGGTCGTATTGCACAGCATCATCAACGATCCCGATCTTGATTCCAGAACCACGATATTTGTCCCAAGCCTCTTGCAGGTTGGTGTAAGCAGCGGATACGTCTTCATCCTGAAGGTGCCATTGCTGTTCAAAATACGGATCACTGGGAATGAACTCGACCTCACTATCAAGATTTGGAAAATAGTAGTCAATCACTCCCTCTGATTGAGCATTCGCAAGTGCGGTGATTACCTCGCTACTGTCTATATTCGGAAACTGCAACTCCAGAAAGCCGCCTATACTATCGGCTGTCCATGACGGGAGGTTGTCAAAGCTGTGTTGGCTTTCCAGCGCATCTTCTGAGAAAACTACTGTCCAGCTCTGTGTCGCCAGCAAGTCATCCGGGTGATAGCTATCGATCACTGAGCTTTGTCGAATCGCCTCCCGAACTTCTGGCAGAAAGTCTCCATACTCGGCGAGTTCATCGACCGATAAATCACCAAGCCGCTCCAGATAATTGCCAAGACTTTCGTACGTTCCATCGGTAAAAGTCGCCAACAAGTTACGTGATTCAAGCTGCTGATAGCCGACTGGTAGACTGCGTCGGATACGTCCGAAGAATGTTCTGGTTTGGGTGGTTTTCATATAAGGCTCCTGTCAGTCCGTTAAGGGGCGGGGCGAGGAAAGTTTCGTTTTCCAAGAATCAAGTCGCTCATTCTTCAACATCCCAATTTAATAGGGTCAAACACAGCGTCCCAATGATGAGAATTGGATTGACCGCTGCCCCAAAACGCGAAAATATCGTGGGGGCACCTTCGAATTTGGGAATCTCTGCTAGTGCCGCGGCATCCTGCATTACGGGTAACTCAAACACCAAGTCCCCTGCTGGCGTTATGACCCCTGAAACTCCGTGACTCGTACACCTAACGAAATATTTTCGATTCTCAATCGCCCTCATCCGAGCTATGCGAAAATGCTGCCGCAGAGCGATCGGAGAGTCAAAAGCGATTCCGTTCCCCAAAGAGATGAGCAAGTCTGACTCCTGTACGACCAGTTTTCGAAACAGGTCCGGATACATGTCCTCACAACAGAGAGCCACACCTAGGTTGAAGTTAACAACCCTTCCAATAGGAACTACCACGCTGCCTCTACTGGTTCGACGATCGTCACCGAACAATGTCCGTAAGAATGGTAGCAACGTTTCTCCGGGAATTGTCTCTCCGTATGGCATCAACCTCAATTTGTCATGCCTGCCGATCAGCTGCTCATCTTCATCAAACAACATGGCGGAAACAAAGTGTTTGTTGGGTTGGCCTGCATCACTTTGACTTAACCATGTTTTTCCACCTGCAAGTAAAGGCACTGTCGCACCCGGGAACGGCTGGAAATCCATGAATTGATCGATTGAGTTTCTCGAAACATTCTCTCTATCGCTATAGTCCGAAAGTTTCTGGTTGTAATTACCGAGTGCGCACTCTGGCCACACGATCAGATCTACCTCGTGCTCGAATTTTCTACTGACCTCAATCATTCGATCATGACTTTGGACAAATTCGGTGTTCGCTTGAACCAAAAGTAAATGGAGTTTAGTGCGATGATATCTCCCAATTTGCTGTGCAATTTCATTGCACCGAGACTCACCCCAACTAAAGGCGATCACGGCGATCAATATCGTCGAGCCGATATATCCCCAATAGGCAAGCTTCGTATCTCGATATGAAATCCGTTTCGTGATCCTTCGGTTGAATAATGCGAAAAAACTGACTGTCAAGACAAATGACATGCAAGTCCCCAGAAGCGATACTAAATACACTCCTCCCAGTTCAGCGACTTGGCAAAGTGGCAAGCAGTCAACCAGTAAACAACCGTTTTTACATGGGAATAAACCTGGCCATATTGATTGAGTAAGCACCCAGATCAGTGGCGCGAGAAAGAACCCGTATCGTGATTTTCGTCGGACATATAGCCAAGTAACTGCAAACAGTACGTAGTGACCTCCTTGGATAACACAGACTGGAAGCGTCAGAAGTGTTGACCAAAAATCTGTTACATGAATCAAGTATCCGATCGTATATGTCAACCAACTGCATGCAATCAGATAGGCAACTGTTCCCGAAAAACACGCCAAACCAGATGCGTACCGATAACCTTTCGTCAATGCTTGAATCAGCAAAAAGCACCCAAGCCCCGGAATTCCAAGTAGCCCGAGGTCTTGAATTCGCCAAGCCAAGCCAATCATTACGCCGGCGAGGAAACTACCACCCAACATGACGCAAAATCGCGGCTGAGGCATGGCACTGAATCGCTTGTCCTCGCCCAGAACATTACACACACGTGTTCTCTGAAATTAAGCTGTGACTTGAATTCTGTCCGGAGCGTTATCTCAATAAAACGCCGCGAAACCGAAAGATTCGCTGCTATCTCCCACAAACACTCTCGTCGTGGCACCACCTGTTATTGTGACAACTGTATAACCAGGGTCACCCGAGTTCTTGTTCGGGACTGTCTCATCGTCGTCCACATCTGGATCTTCGGCTAACTCGGCATCAACTGCGACCAACTCATATGTCCCCGGCTGCAAACGAACTCTTTCAGTGTCGCGAGGTGACACTGTGACCGAGGGGTAAGCCCTGATCTCACCAGCAGTGCCCGGTGACCCAGATTCAGCTGGTCGATAAAAAACCTTGATACTTGTAAAGGCTGATCCATTAGTCGCCTCAAGCGTACCTCGTCGGGCGCTTTTTCCTCCACCACCAGCTTCGGCGGTATCGGTCTGAATAAACAGAACACCGACAGCTACTGTAAACACCGCTAATAATCTAAACATCCTTCTCTCCGAAAAACCTGTTGTTGAAACTGATCGAACTTAACTCAGTAGGGATCTTGTTCACTCCGGGTACACATGGCACCTACAATTTTACGATCCGTATTATTTGCTATGAACGTGATGCTTCCGTCGCACGCCAGAGCATTCGCACCACCTGAATGAAAACTGAATATTTCGCTTTCAAAACTTACGGGATTGTTTACCGGGCCGTCATCGTGCGAAAAGCAGTTCTTTCCGTGACTCCAGAATCCATAGTTGATCTGCTCAACCTTGGCCCCTTCAGCAACCATGACCGTGTTACTCAGACCGTCGTGAATGTCACGCGGAGCAACTGATAGGGTATTCCCCAACAAATCAATGAACAAAACGCCGTTCTGGCTCCCGTCAGTCTCAGA
Source organism: uncultured Pirellulaceae bacterium (assembly GCA_964439245.1). Lineage (GTDB taxonomy): Bacteria > Planctomycetota > Planctomycetia > Pirellulales > Pirellulaceae > Mariniblastus. The sequence goes on from CAYTPS010000048.1 coordinate 9,696, forward strand.
AGAAAACATCGTTGACCCTGAAACTCCGCAGTAATCCGTCAAACCGTCGTAGTCTTTTTCGCTTGACGGACACCTGTAGGCTGGAAGCTTCCGTGCCACCAAAGGACGATTTTGATGGCTTGTCAGCCCACTGGAGAAATCAAACTGGTCATACAAGGCTTGTTGATCAATAAACGGCAAAATTCGTGTCGACCAAGCATGCAACGTCAGGTGTTCGCCACCTGTTGGAAACGATTGGTTTGTTGACGTGTGCATCAGTAACGCTACACCTATTTGCTTTAAATTGTTCTGACAAACTATGCGACGGCTCGACTC
>CAYTPS010000048.1:10020-18680 GCA_964439245.1 uncultured Pirellulaceae bacterium
ATGTAACGCTGGCAATAGAAACGACAATAAAACTGCGACGATCGCGAGGCATATCACGAGTTCGACAAACGTGAGTGCAACGGGAATTTGTTTCAGTGAACAAGACTTCCAGCAAAAACAGTGTTTCCCGCTTGTTCCGTCCCAAAATTTGGTGTTTTTCCAGGCCATCGTAACGCAAGAACTCATTTCAACTGGGGATTTTGGCCGCTAGATAGATTTTGTTTGAAGACAAGGAAACCACGTTTATACTGTGACTAAAAATCTACTAACCTTTAACTCGTTGAAGCGCAACGAAAGCGCAAAGTGGAAATACTCTGATTCTGTTCTGGTTCTGGAGTGTGCTGATATGCGGCCAAACGGGGTGTTGCTGAAGCAAGAACGGATGCGGCGGGGAATGTCGCAAGCCGATCTGGCGGATGCGGCTGAGATTTCCAGACGTACGGTGCAATTCATCGAAGCCGGAAAGGAAGGCGTGTTAACATCGTCGATTCACGCGGTCGCGGACGTGCTGAATATCGATCATGCCGATGCGATCGTTGATGACTCGAACATGATCGACAATCATGAGTCGTTCTCAATCTGGCCATGGCGGCTGTTCGAGTTTCTTGGAAAACGCATGTTGCCGGGTGAGTTGGCTCATGTCGGGACTCGTGCCGAAGCCGAATCGGTCGTGCTGAGCACATGGAACGGTTGGTTGGCTCATCTTTCGAACATCACGAAAACCAAAACCGTTCGGCCCACGGCGATCGAAAAGTGGAACCGCAAAGACTTTATCGAGCGATACCTGAAAATCTGGGAGACCCATCCTGACTCGCTGATGTGTTCGTCGGTCGACGGACAACGAAGTGGTGTTTCTGTACTACTGCCTGTTACTGACGAAACTTACAACGCTTTTGTGACCGGACAGATCTCCTGCTTTGATATCACTGCGGATGACTTGGTTGAGGAAAGCCAAAACCTGATTTACGACTGCATGGTTGAGTTCGATGGTCCCGTCATGAGAAAACGCCATCATATTACCAATTCGATCAGCTTCATTTCGTTCTTCCAGATTGCTGTCCTGTCACAGAGTACAATCGCGGCTGATTTTCGGATCGCGACGTACGGGGGTGCGGAAGAAAATATTGGGCGGATGACGAATGCCGGGCTGATCGAAGCCGATGCAAAAACACCTGACTTCGGCGACCGAATCTGGGAATATTCGGGTCATTTTGAGAAAGGATTCCATCAGGTCAGCGATGACGTTCTGGACCGGTCCGCAACGGGCGCTCATTACGTGGCCATGATGAAACGGTGGGCAAATTCAAAGGCTCGCAATCGCATGAAAGTCAAAGCAGCCAGAAATGCAATTCACGTCTATCAGCGGATGTTGCAATCAGCTGCTCTCTCCGTCGGGCAGGCAAGACGCATCGCGTGAATCGCGAAGTGGCTCCTAGTTTCTGATTTTTACTGAAACACTCGAACGGCTTGGACGGAGCCGTGCCCTCCCGGGTTTTCACCATCCCACGCCCCGCCACCTCTGGTGCGTTGAGGCATGTTTCTTGTTTTTGCTGAGCCTCGGCTGAGTGAGAACTGAAACCCAATTCTTTACCGATCTTGCCCTTGGGTCGTCCGTGATAGACGGCTGTCTGTCGTTTTTTCCCGGACCGACCGGCCATTGCCAAGAGTTTTTTCTGTCGGCTTTGTCGCACTTTGCCTCGACACGTTGACTTAACCATCGATGGGGCGAAGCCGTGCTTCCATAGAGGCACGTGACTTCGCGTTTTATGCCGTTGGTTTTCTGATTTCGAAGCCAACAGCATTTGGATGTCCAAACATCGATGCGATCCAGTGCGCCAAAAAAATTTAGCGGCTCAAACCTGCGCTACCCTGTTTGATTGGTGGATCATCCCGCCACGTCATCTTGAAGATCGTTACCAGACACTTCCAGACGCAGAAACCCGACTGCGAGATTCGGTCGAATACTGGGGCGAGTTCGATCGACTGAGTGATCACCCGTGCGTCGACCAGTGGCGCGTTGCGGCCGTTGATCGCCAGTCAGGTGTAGTCGCGGGAGTCGTTCGACTGTTGCTCTCTGACCATCGAAATCGAAATTTGACAGCGGAAGACATCGTTCGGTTTGGCTCGGTTTCGTTCGCTGATAAAGCGATTCGAAACCTGCATCTGGCTGCCCTTGAACAGTTTATTGAATCGGCAAAGTCCGGACCGATTGGATATATAGGCGAGTTTTTCGTCTCGAAACAGTTCCGACGCACGCGGCTTTGTCTGGAGCTGGGCCTGAGCCTTCATTCACTGGCGTCCGTCCATGGCTGGAGCGAGGGGAAAGGCATCACGTTCTCAACGACCAGAGCCAACGCCGACAAACTGTTTCTTCGCATGGGTGGTTACGAGTTGACAGTCAACGGAATTCCGACACCAAATTTCTTCTGCAACAACCACCAAGGTTACGGTCAACTACTCGGACTGGAACTTCATCGCTGCCAGAGACCCGGGGTCAGGGGCATCATCCTCGCAATTCAGGAGAACTTTCAATCAAGAGCAACATCTTGAGAACCGGGAGCCTGTCGTGACCTTGTCGGAACCAGTGAATCTGAGAGCTATCATCTACTGGTTGTCCGTTGTGGCCTGGATTTCGACGTTGTTCATTTATGCATGGGCGACGGTTGCTGTTTTCGATGCAACGGATGGAAAATTCAAGGGCCGACTTGGTCTTGTGGCGGTGTGGCTGATCAGTTTCAGCGTCTTGACCTACGCGATGTTGGTTGGTGAGTGTCCGCCAACGGGGAGATCGGTGGCTTGCCTGATATGCGTGGCACTTTCTCAAGTCATCTTCTGGTGGACAAGACGCCTCCATGGGTCTCAAAAACCGCTGGCCGCCTGGGCCGAACAACCACCTGCAAGAATTCTGCAATCCGGGCCGTACGCGATCGTTCGTCATCCGTTCTATTCGGCTTATTTACTGCTGTTCATCTCTGGGGCACTGATCACTGTTTATTTCTGGACCTGGCTTTGTCCAATGACCATGTTGATGGTCTACTTTTTCACGGCTGTTGAGGAAGAAAAACAAGTTTTGCGCAGTGAACTTGAAAGCGTTTACATCGAATATCGGGGCAAAACAGGGCGGTTTTTTCCAAAACTCAGTCAGTTGATGCATTTGATTGAGCCTGACTGATTCATCCTTCGGCAGTAACGTCAGCGATCCGGATTCTTGCGCGACTGTCGATAATTCGTGACGCTGATTTAAACCAAACGGCTTGAAAGTTTCGAATTTCATTTGCACGACGGTATGCCTTCGGTCAGAATGCGAGCCTCTAATTTGAACCTCGTGTCTGCCTTCCCGCCTCCGAATGTCTTCCGAAAATCATGTACCGGGATCGGTCACCAAAGCGATTGCCGCTTTTACCGACCACGATGAACAGTCGGCCCAACTGATATGGGAACGATTTTTTGACCGGTTGTGTCGCTTCGCTGAAAAAAAGATATACGATCGCCATCGACGATACATGGACCCCGAAGATATCGCGGGTTCGGCGATGTACGCCTTAATGGAAGGCCTGAAACAAGGGCATTTTTACAGCGTCAACAATCGAGATCAGTTATGGCAGATGGTAGCCATGATTGCGGCCAGAAAAGCGATCAACAAAGCCAAGTTTCTCGATCGCGATAAACGTGGAGGAAAACAAGTCGTGGGAGAATCGGCACTGAACGATTTGGGACTGAGTAATCTTGAAACTTACATTCTGGCAGCCGACGATCCAGCAAAATTCGTCGAGTTTGAAATGACATGTCGTGAATTGTTGCTACAGCTACCCGACGACGACTACCGAGAAATCGCGTTGATGAGAATGGCAGGATTCGCCAATCAGGAAATCGGTAAAAAACTGAGCTGTTCGACTCGTACCATCGATCGAAAACTCAATACGATAAGGGAAATCTGGGACACACTTGATTTAGAAACCCATTAATTACCAATCGCTGCGGATAAGACTTGAGCATGAAAAAGAAAGATGAACTTCTTCTTATTGACCGGATTTGCGATGAATTCGAATCAAGGCTGAAGAGCGATGAAGCAGCGGATATCCAGGTCGCGATCGATTCAGCTGCGAACCTCGACATAGATGCTGAGTTTCTTCAGAAAATGCTGTTGCCCGAGCTAATCGCTCTGAAAATCGCGTACGCGGTCGATCGATCCAAAACCGCCGCTCATCTTCGATCCACTTTTCCGGCTCAGTCTGCCGCCATCGATCTGGCGCTTGATCAGCCCTCGTTAAACAGAACGGTGGGTGACCTTAGTAATGATACCAACGAAGAATGGCTTGCTGAGGGCGACAACTCCTTTCGAAAAAAGAGCTTCATATCCAATTCAAAACCAAGTGACTCGATTGGCCCTTACCTTTTGTTGGAAAGGCTGGGCGAAGGTGGCATGGGCGTGGTTTGGAAAGCTCGGCAGTCGGAACCGGTCAGTCGGCTGGTTGCTTTGAAGTTGATCAAGTCAGGCTTTGCGGACAAGCAATTGATCGCTCGTTTCGAAGCGGAACGTCAGGCACTGGCTTTGATGAACAACCAGAGCATTGCGAAAGTGTTTGACGTCGGAACCACGGATGAGGGCTTACCATGGTTTGCGATGGAACTGGTTAACGGAGTTGCTGTTACCAAATATTGTGACGACCAACGATTGACGATTCGCGAGCGATTAAGGTTGTTTGTGGCTGTTTGCCGAGCCGTCCAGCACGCTCATCAGAAAGGCATCATCCACCGGGATTTGAAGCCTTCGAATGTGCTGATTGGGACCGATCGCCAGCCGCCGGTGCCCAAAGTAATCGACTTCAGCCTGGCGAAAGCGTTTCAGCAAGGAGTCAAGCTGACGGACAAAACGTTGATGACGGATATCGGCCAGGTTGTGGGCACACTGCAATACATGAGCCCCGAGCAGGCGACGCTGGACACGGTCGATATCGATACGCGAACGGACATCTATTCGCTGGGCGTCATTCTCTACGAATTGCTGACCGGTTCGACGCCGTTGAAAAGGAAAACGGCCAAAACCAGCAACATGCTGAAAGTACTGGCCGTGATCCGCGATTCCGATCCGCCGCGTCCCAGTCAACGGCTGAACGAATCTGAAACCCCACGACAGGAAATTGCTGATCGGATGCAGACCGATCCAGATTCACTGCAAAACGTACTTCGTGGTGATCTGGACTGGATCGTCATGAAAGCCCTGGAAAAGGACCGCGGTCGTCGCTACGAAAGCGCGAATGAACTGGCCGGTGATGTGGAGCGATACCTGACTGGCGATCCTGTGACGGCTCGCCCTCCATCTCGTGCCTACCTGACCAGAAAATTCGTTTCCAAAAATCGCGGATTGGTTACCGCGTTGATCGCCACGACGCTGCTTCTTCTTGCCGGAATCGCGGGCACCAGCATCGGCCTGATCCGGGCACAGCGTGAAGCGGTACGCGCTGATTTCGCTGCCCGACAATCGGCCCTGGACGCGGAACGTGCCGACGCCAAAGCCGCCGAGGCGATCGCGGAACGAAAACGGGCCGAGTTCGCGGTTTACGCTGGCAAGATGAATGAAGCCGCCCGCGCCGCTCTCGACAATCAGCCAGCCCGAGTTCTTGACATTCTGCATGAACAGATTCCCGGAGACGGTGAAGAGGATCTTCGCGACTTTGAATGGTACTACCTGTGGGACAAAATTCACCCGGGTTTGAAGATGATGATTGAACCAACGAAGTATCAGCCGCGTGTGTCGGACGTTTCACCTGACGGAAAGTACCTCGCTGCGTGTTCGTCTATTTTTGACTTGGAGACCGGAAAAGAAATCGAGCAGTTAGATTCGTTGCCATCACGCCCCGCAAACATCCTTCGTTTTTCTGGTGATGGACGGTACTTGTGTCTTGCATCTAGCATGTCCAGTGAGGCAGCGATCCTGGAATTTCCAAGCTTGAAATTTGTCTCGGAACTCGACACCGATGGTGTCTCAACCAGAAGCGTGTGCTGGTCCAAAGACAACCAAAGCGTGTTTCTCGCTGGAGACGCTCCCAAAATAGTCGAATGTGATGCGCAAAGCGGCGAACTGCTGCATGACCTGACCAGCCTGACCACTTCCACCGGAGTCATCATGGGTCTCGAGCTTTCCGCGACAGGCGAACAGTTGTGCGCATCCAGTCATTGGGGTGCGAAGACTGAAAGTGGTTCAGGCACAACAATCTACAACATCGGTAAGACACCTTACTCACGAAGAAAATTTGAACCGGATTGTATTTTGGAGGACATTTCACCGGACGGAACATTGGCCGTCGGTCGTGATGTAAAATTCAAGTTAGCTGTCCTGGATCCTGTGACGCTAAAGATCACCAAAACGCTCCAACAGGGATACGTTCTTTGTGCGCATAGTGCGCCAGTGGAGAACTGCTTCCTTACCGGTGGTAATGAAACAAGATTGGTAGCTGCTTGGGACGCGGAGACGGGACATGAGCTCATACGGTCCGCTCACAAAGGAGCCGTGCGGCAGGTTGGCTGCTTGCCGAACAATCGTGGTTGGTTTTCGATTGGCAATCGAGGATATATCAAGATTTGGAATTGGTCCGGTGTTCAACGTTCCAGAATCCAAGGTAATAGAAACTTCGTATCCCGAATTCCGGATGTTGGTGGGTCGGGCTTGTTTTCTTTCGACGGTACCGACGAACTGTTGGTCTGCGATGAAGGCAATTGCAATTTAATTTCGTTTCGGACGGGGCGTATTAATGCCTTGCAAGTTTCAGGTAATGTTGTGGCGACCAGCGAAGGTCGTTTTTCTATTGCATGTGGTCAACTGGATGTTAAGAGGCCGTCTCATTCAATTGATTTATACAGTCGTGATGGAACCGTTATCAAATCGCTGACGGTGAAGCTTCCTAAAAAGGCACGCGGCTGGTCTCCAATAATATTGAGCACATCCGGTCAATCCGAGGCTGATAATTCCGGGGAACGACGATCGTTATTACGACAGGTTAAGCTCTCGAATAACAATCAATGGCTGGTCGCAAGATTGGACAACGAGGGGTTTGCTTCACCCGGCACCAGACATGCGGATGTGCCATTGCTGATAAAAAATGTTCTTGATGAGCAGGATGAAGTTAAGGTGTTGGATGTTGGTTGCTGCATGGATTTCGATATTTCTTCCGATGGCAAACAACTGTTGGCCTGTAGCCAGTCAGGATATGTCGGCATCTGGGATATGGAATCGGGATTTTTGACTGACCGTCTGCAGGGAATGTATCACGGTGAAGCCTACCATCAACAAGTTGCTTTTTCCCCGGATGGCAGACTTGCTGCCACTGCGTTTAACGACGGTGTTGTTCGAGTTTGGAAAGTTGCCCAACCGAATGAAAAGCCTGAACGCTCTGTTTTCAAAGATTTCGCCCACGCTGGTGCAACTTCCCGGGATGCTTTGGTTTCCTTCTCTGGACAAACGAATCACGCAACTACTCTCAAGTTTTTTCCAGACTCAAACCTGCTGGCTGTGGCGGCTGGCAACAGCATCAGACTGCTTGATGTACGGCGACGACAGGAACGAATCTCTCTACCAACCCCCAGTATCACACAAAAAGTTGCGATCTCTGAAGACGGGAAGACCCTTTTCGCTTTGCAAGCTAACGGAAGCGTCGTTTACTTCCGTACGGACCCAACCCATTGCAACTGGGAAAAGTCTGCTGAGTGGAAATTGAAAGCAACAAGGGTCATTGCCGACTGGCTGACGAAAAAGATTGGCGAGCATGAGCCCGCAAGTGCTGGCAGAGGAGAAGGCTACGAAGCGAGCATGGCACTGTTGGCATTGGCGATTCAGAACAAGACAGGTGAATACCAGTCTTTACGTTCGGATATTCTCGACCACTACCGCGACTCGGTTTATCCGAAAACATGCGAGCGAATTTTGCGTGCTTCAGTTTTGCTTCCTGCGGTGGACAATGACCTGGAAAATGTCAAAACGCTGATAGACCGGTGTTCAAGTCCGTCAGACGATTCTGATGTTTGGACCGCAGCCAATGTCAAAATCTCCGTCGCGTTGGCCCAGTGCCAACAGGGACGTTATCAGGATGCTTTGGACAAATTGGATAACCTGCCTTTCCGGGAAGGAGGGCCGGATTGGACGTACCAGATCTTCTTGCTGGCCGACGCGGTCAAGGCACTCGCCAACCACCATCTTGGCAATCATGACAAAGCCAAAGAACTGATTGACACCTGTACGGAAACCATCGCAGACAGACAGCCGTTCATCGATCAAGCGTTCACAAAACGCTGGTACCAAACGGCTCTGCCCAAGTTACTTATCGATGAGATCTCTTCGAAGACGGATTCTGCCGAGGCACCAGTCATTGAATCGCTGAGCACAGACAGCAATCAGTAGTCTGGATCACCTTCAAGGCTTACCGATGGCCAGCTGTCGATATTTGCCGCGGATCAATAACAATTCGCCTTGGGATGGACATTGATTTCCGCGTTTCAACCTTGGCTGACATGATCCGATTGAAGATAGTACGCCATAGCCGCTCAAGCTCCCGGAACCTGTCGCCATCGACTGGCCGAAATTGGTCCATATCTGACCTGAATCGTCAGGTTTTAGCCCTCGACTGAGGTGGAATCAGTCGATAAGATGCGTGGCTCGAAAAACG
>CAYTPS010000049.1:0-18679 GCA_964439245.1 uncultured Pirellulaceae bacterium
TGCCACCCAAAGGGCTGGTTAAGCTCCTACCGACGATTGCCCCCATCACCAATGCCATCGCGGTCGTATTGGCTGGCAGATAGATACCAAAATCCGTTACAGCAATCAACACTTGTCCGGCCAAACAAGAGATGCCGGCGATCGCAAGAGCTTGATCAAAGACCTTTCTCTTTCTGTAAAGTTTGATGCAAGCCAAAAGGCAGAGAATAATGGTCACCAGTAGGAGTGCTACACCGCCAACCCCCATCTCTACCAGTGTTTCGATGTAAACATTTTCTGCATGTGCAAAAGTTTTGGTGGAGACAGTTGTCTCGAAACCAGGCGAAACGAAACGATAAGTTCCATTTCCTGTGCCAAGTAAAGCATTTGACCAACCAAATGGAATTGCTTCTTGCCAATGCTGAAGTCTCGGCGCTACAGCCAGTTCAAAATCCTGAAGAGTTTGAACTTCTTCGGTAACTCGATTGGCTTGATCAGAATACTTCACCAAAAATACGGAGCATAGAACGACTACCACCACCCCGCCAATAACCGCAAACAGGTTCGCGTGAGCCAATAGCAATGCCGTAAAAATAACAATGGCCGCCAATGCCAAAATACCACCACGTGAACCCGTCATTGGTATAGCGGCAGCAACAACCGCGATTGCCGTAAAAATATAAAGATGCTGAGATTGAAGCTGAAGCATGCCGCGTACAAAGCGTGTGATGACCGGGGGCGTTTCCTCAGACAACGATTTCCCACTGCTCACCTTGCCATCCTCAAAAGAGTCCAGCCACTTCAGCGCGATAAAAAATGTACAGGCCGACAAACAGATCAATAAAAAACCGGCGGCATTGTTTGCGTTGACGAAAGAGCCAAAGGGTCCCCCTCCCCACAGCAATTCGTACTGCCACAGTATCCGATTGTCCTTGGAGAGAATCTGAAGAACCCCAACAAGACTGACGAGCACACCAGCGATACTGAGCGAAGCGAAAACAGTTTGAATGCGACGTCGCTCCGTCAAAACCAGCGATGCCACAACAAAAAGGCAAACGCCATACAAGAGATCTACCAGTTTGTTTCGTGTGGCAGGCGAATACACCGAAATCGAACGAGGTGAATTTTGGCTAGCGAGCGCTTCCTCTTCCGCATTCACGCTAGCGTCAACCGTTTGCTCCAAAATTGGCCTCTCGGCAATACTCTGCGGTATCGCTTGAAACAACGTAAAGCCGACGCCCGCTAGCAGCACACACCAAACAATTGGAAAGCGCGTTTGTTTGGTCACCCGGCCACGTACCATTTCCGTGCCCACTAGAAATAGGCATATCGCACACAGCCCTACCAACGCTGTCCGAGTGAAAGGGTAGTTCCCTCCAATAAACCAAGGAGAGGCAAATGCCATCAGGGCGAAAAGCCATGTTATGAATCGAATCACGCTATCTTTACCGGTGCGAAATAAGGAGCGAACGTCCACCAAAGCCTTTCGGCATCCATCCCTAAAGCCAAGCAATTACCGCCATTTTTTCTGTGGCAGCTGATGGCTAAAACCTTGTCGTCCACAATTTTTTTCATTTTGCATAACTAGGCTGCTATCAGTTGATTACTTCGTAAAAAATCTTAGGGATTCCGGACCAAAAATACAACAAAGTCAATTTAAAAGGAATTATTGCTTTATCAGGCGACAGCAGAAGGCTGATTATAAGCATGGACCATTTAGCCGGCTCCTATGCAACGTCCGTTAAACGACTAACGCTTCAATGGAGTTAAAGCCAAATGGGTTCGCGCCTAACAATCTCGTTTCCTTAGGCCTCAAAGAAGAAAACAATGAAGTCAATTGACCAATCAGCGCTACCAGCTCAGTCACACTTCAAGCAGCTTTTGGTGAAAACCCGTATCCCATTGTTACTGGTCTTTCACTCAGTCCTGTTCGCGTGCGTTTTCTGGCTAGCATTTCTTATGCGGTTCACGCTGGACATTCCAGAAAGGTATCAGAACCTATTCTGGCAGACGATGCCAATAGTCGTGGCGACCAAAGTTTTGGTTTTTTATATGCTGCGTAGTTTCCACGGCTGGTGGAGGTACGTTCACTTTTCAGATGTGATTTCACTTGTGAAAAGTTCCGTGGTGGCATCCTTAGTCGTAATCGCAATCGATTACTTTTTCTTGGAAGGCCAAATCCCACGCTTTGTCATACTTAATGATTTCGCTATCGGAATAGTCATATTAGGTGGTTTTCGATCGGCTTGGCGAGTGTGGGACGAAAGGATCGTTCCGATTCGATCAAAGAAAGCCACAGACCGCGCATTGATAGTCGGCAACAATTTCGAAACAGCTAGATTTGCACATCTAATTAATGGACAACGGAATCTGGACGTCAGAGTCGTCGGCATGGTCACGCCGGCGGTGCAGGTCAAGAACCAAAAATATTTTGGTGACATTCGAGTCGTTGGCGAGCTGGAATCTGTTGACGAACTAATGTTTCGCCACCGTGCAAATAAACTCTTTGTAGTTTCTGGATCACTGCCCGCGAAGAAACTACGGAGCCTTTTAGATATGGCGCGCGAGTGCAAAGTTGAAATCAAGCTTCTTCCTAAGCTTGAAGAGCAGCTCAAAGGGGTGGATCGACTTCCAATTCGCGAAGTCTCTTATAACGATTTGCTGCGTCGAGATCCGGCTGAAATGGAATTGGGAGCGATTGAAGAAATTATCGCCGGTAAATCCGTAATGGTCACTGGCGCTGGCGGATCGATTGGATCCGAATTGTGCCGGCAATTGGTTAAGTTCAACCCTTGCGAACTGATTCTGTTGGGGCGTGGAGAAAACAGGATCTACGAGATTGAGCGTGAGCTCAGAGAGCTAAACCTAGGCGTTACATTTAGTCCGAAGATAGTTAACATCACGGACAAGCCGAGGATGAAGCAAGTGTTTGAGTACCACTGCCCAAGTGTTATTTTTCACGCGGCAGCGCACAAGCACGTTCCACTGGTCGAGCAAAATGTTGGCGAGAGCATCATCAACAATGTCGTCGGCACAAAGAATATCGCTGATCTAGCTCACCACTATAAAGTTGATCGATTTGTCATGGTATCCACAGACAAAGCGGTTAATCCAACCAGCGTTATGGGTTGCACGAAACACATGGCCGAACGCTACTGCCAAGCACTTGACAGCCATTCGGGCACCAAGTTTATCTCAACGCGTTTTGGCAATGTCCTCGGTTCTGCAGGGAGTGTCGTCCCCCTGTTTCAAAAACAGATTCAGGCTGGCGGTCCGATCACTGTTACTGATCGACGTATGACGAGATACTTCATGACAATCCCAGAGGCGTCACAGCTAGTAATACAAGCTGCGACCATGGGTAGCGGTGGCGAAATTTTCGTGTTGGAAATGGGAGAGCCCGTAAAAATTCTTGACTTGGCCAACGACCTGATTCGCTTAGCCGGCCATCAACAAGGGTCAATCGACATAGTTGAATCTGGGATACGTCCAGGCGAAAAATTGTTCGAAGAACTGTACTACAAAAACGAAAAATCCATTCCTACCTCTCACGAGAAAATTCTGTCATCGCTAAGCAGAAAATATTCACTTGAAGAGGTCGAGCTACAAATCAACACACTCATCGAGGTCGCTTACTCCACCCCGGCGGCCGTGAAGATGACTTTGAAAGAGCTGATTCCGGAATTTGCTTACTCACCAGTGCCGCGACCGATAAGCAAAATACCGCTGCTCGACATCGCAAACCACACCCGGCAAACCAACACTTCGTAGCCCAAAATGGAAAAGCGGAAGTTTATTTGACTCAAGCCGATAAAGGCTGTCTCCGCACCGGAATGAATTCGTCGTGGTACCGACGGCCATTTTTCGAAGTTCGCTCGATCGCATAGGTGGCTGGAAAATTTACAAGATTCGAATCTTAGGTTGTCCCACCGAGATATCAGCCAAATTCGGTAAGCGGCCCAAGGCTGTTCACACTTCTCAATTCATAATTCCTGTTCCCTCGGCTCAAGCTAGACAGCTTTACGCCTTGTCGCCGTCTTTCTTTCGTCTATTTTCAATTGGTGCAATTTAGTGGCCTAGGCGAAGGGCGATGGAGTGCACCACGAAACAAACGTCAAACAAGACAACAAGAATCAAAAAAACATGTCAAAACAAGACCAAGCATTAGTCACGATTCTGGTTCCTGTTTGGAACGAGGAAAAGCACATCGAGGAATCAGTCGCCAGTGTCTTGAATCAAGCATACGATAATTTCGAGCTGTTCTTAATAGACGATGGATCGGACGATGATACTTTGAACATCATTCAACGTTTGGGGGAGACGGACGCCAGAATCAAGCCACTTAAGAATCCGCGAAAAGGAAAGGTTGCTGCCATCAACCATGCCTACGGGATGGCGCAAGGTGATCTTTTTATCTATTTTGCTGGCGACGATATCATGCCAGAGGATTCGATCGTGAATCGTGTGAAGTATTTGCAGCAAGAGGGCGGCATGGCGACCCCAAATGTTGGCTATGGACAACTGCAGATGGTCTCGGAGGACCCAAAGTTTGATGGCCAGCGAGTTCCAGCGTTTGGCAACAAAGGAAATATTTGTGGTGGGACCATTGTTTTCAATCGTAAATTCGCCGAGAAGATGTATCCGATTCCAGAGACACTCCCCAACGAGGACACTTGGGCAAGACTTTGCGGAGAACACTTTTGCTCAACTCTGATCGATGTACCGCACGTGGTACTTTTCTACCGCATTCATCACGGCAACAGCCACAATCGTTTCGTTCCCTTTGCTAAGATGAACGAGTTTCTGCACATACGGTGGGTGGTTTATGGAATCTTCCGCGACCAATTCGCAGATCAACTCAAACCGGAAGAAATTGAAAAGCTCACCGAAAAGGCCAAGGTGGAAGAGTGGCGTTACGCGGGAAAGTGGGGCAAGATTTTATTCTCACGCCTCGGCCTTAGGGAGAAGGCAAGCGTTCTACTAAACAGCAATAGCTTGTTCTACAAATTGAAATTAACGCTTACACGACTTCGGTCACTACGCTAACGCTTATTTGGTGTCCTGTCGGTCAAAAGTAGCCTCGATGGCCGCGTAGGAATCAGCAAAGAAGTTCTTCACTTCATCATCTCGAGAAGTGTCGTAGGTCGTTTTGAGTTTCTGGGGAAGCAGGAAAGGATCCAAAAACTTAAGTTGAGATCTGTCGATCCCAAGTTTATTTCGTAGAGTGCGCGTTCGTTTCGAGACCATCGCAACCAACTTGTCCTTCGCCGTTGGTTGAATGACATACGAAGGATTGGCCTCGGTCTTCGCTATCTCGGCGTGTTCAAGTTGTAAGAAATCCATTACGTGCGCGTGTACGGTTTCCGGTTGCCCCCGATAGGTTTCGTATCGGATAAACAGCCGATTTTCTGGTGGAATAAGGTCGTTCAAGAACGGCAGGTATAGCTCATATCGATAGATTAGATCGTAGCGAAACAAGAAACTGCTTCTGCATCCTGGTGGAAAACCATTTCCATTCTTTCTTTCTTCGAGTGCGTCCCAGCAATCGAAAAAATTTGTTGATATCTCGCGCATTGCTGTGTCAGCATACTTGAGCCTTTGAACATGCATCGACTTAGAGGCGGTCAACGGGTCTCGTAGAATCGCAATGAATTTCGCATTGGGAGACATCTTGAGAATGTCCTGAATCGAGTCCTCGCGGTACATGTTAAAGACACTACCATCGACGCGATATTTAGCTTCCTGCGCCGCCTCTGACGAATAGAGTTCAAGGTAATCGTTAAGACTCTTGATTGGGGCGTCTTCGGGGAAATCGTAGATAGTCCTTGCGTCAAAAAAGCGAGTCTCTTTCAATTCACCAACAAATATTTCGGGATGGCTCGACAACTCCTGCACAAAAGCAGTCGTGCCGCATTTAGGAGCGCCAATAACAAATAGATTCGGTGTTTGTTCTCTTTTATTCATCAGGAGTTCTGCGTTGATACGAAAATAGTCTTCGATTGCTACTCGAAAACGACCCGGTGGTCTTTTTCAATGCGTGTCGCGTTCTCAGCGGACTTCCCTAAATTGCTTTCTTGAGTCGGATCAAAATGATGATACCAGATAGCAATGCTGCGACAACAACCCAATGAGATGCCATGCCCGAGAACTTGACCATAATCACCGGCGTGAGCATTGCTAGTGAGATGACAAAATTGATTGCGAGAGATTTCAAAATTTCTGAGCTTTGTGCTCCCGAGGCGGCGAAGGCAACCATTACAAAAATCAAATAGCCCGTACAGCTTCCGATTGCGTAAAGCCCCACTGCCCAGAAGATATCATTGAGCACCATGGCCCCGTAAGCCAAGCCCCCAATCCGAAGAATCAGTAGCAACGCTTGCAGAAAGAACGTGTAGGACTGCTTCTCAGTAACATGAAAAATACTGCTAAGTGGAGCAGTGATGAATTGGCTGTAAAGAAGCAAAGAAAGCCACTGGGCAATACTTCCCGAGTCTCGCCATTGAGTTCCAAAGGCAAACTCGAATAAGTCCGGCCCCGCAATTCCCAGCAACAGCGCTGGGGGCATAGCTAATTTGGAAAGAGTAGCGTGAACCTTTGTCACCAGCTCTCCCAATCGATCCTCACGATATGCATCGGCAGCATTTGCAAAGAAAACGTTCCCCATGGCACCGCCAATGAGAAATAGAGGCATCGCAACAATTCGGTGAGCCATTGCATAAAGCCCGGCAACACCAGACGTAAAAACCGATGCGATGATCAACGGAGGAATCTGTTGGCCAGCGACATTGAAAAGCCCACCCCAAGAAGTAAACAAGGCGAATTTTCGATAGCGAAGACCAGAGGACACTAGGTCACTTGGGCGTGTCTGCTGTTTGGAAAAGTTCTTGTAGAACTGAGAACCGAGTTGTCCAGCCCCAGCAGACTTCCCAGCCACCATCCCCCCTAGCAAGCTGAAGCAACCAAAAGAAAAACCCGCGACTTGAACCAACACCGTCAAAACCGATTGACCTATTTTTGCCTTTGAAATTGTTGGAAAGTCTTTGTTGCGAATGGAATAGAAGTTAAGAATATTGAATGCTCCAGTGACAAAAATGCCAACTGGAACCAACCAGATGAAACTCGCGAGTTCGGGCACCTTCAGCTTGGCAACAAAGTAATCACACCACCAATAAAACACGAGTGCTGATAAACCCGTGACTACCAAAAGAATACAGAAACACAGAACCACAACGTGCTGAGCTTCGATGGGATCCTCGGGTAACGGAATCGCCAATTCATAACGGAAGCTACCCATTGCGGCCACAAGCGTGGTCATCGCTACGAAGACTGCTAGAACTCCAAAATCATTCGGGGTGTACAAACGAGTGAGAACCGGGGCAGCAAGTATCATTAAAACTTGCGCACTCGCTGTCCCGCCCACGAGAACACTCACCGACCTAGCAAACGCTGACTTAGGTAGAAGATTGGAAATTAGCTTCTTTAGTTTATTGGCCAAGAAATAAGTTCCGATTTAGGTAGGATCGTTGCCGTCAACGGTTTGCCGTGAAGCATGTTGGAGGTACTAATCTCTGGCACACATTACGGTTGACATATGAAAACGACTACCGAGATGGCCAAACATACAAACTTTTCCCCCGACGAGGATTAACTTTCTCCCAAAAGTAATTAGCCGGTTGAGTGCACCAGACATGCAATGTGCTTGATCAACTTGACATAAGGGACGATGCAACACTTGAAGGGCTATCGTGAACAGCTGATCAAGGCATGTCCCGAACTGCAGTTTAGCTTACTTCAGCGGATCACCAGTCAATAGTGCTCTATTTGACGCTGGTTGGGTATACCCTGCGAATTATAGCCTAGCCCAACATGCTGTTGTTGATATCCGTGATGCACCTCGGAGCCGCACAGCATACCTACACAAGCCCAGATGTATGGATACGCATAAGACCTGGCCAATATCATTTCAAGCAATAAAAACAGGGCAAGCGTAGCCAACATGATTTGGTGATTCGAGTGCAAGCTACGGTCGTAGTTGACAATGTTCGTGACAATTCTTTTGCCAAGCATGAAAAACAGAATCAATGAAATGACAAACGGAATCACTCCGAATTGGCGCCACATTGACAAGTGATTATGGATGTACTTCCCGAAGTTGCCTTCGTCAATTACCGGTGCCGCGAACCTTCCGTACAACCAATTCTCCCGGATATCGACCATTCCATCTGTTAACAGGCCGGACCGACTCTCCAGTGAAGCGTCCTCCAAGAGGAGCAGTGAGAGCATTCTGCTATTACTTAGCGAGGAGGAACCGCCGTAGACTAAAACCAGAAGTAAAAGAATGCTTAACCCGAACACCGTTAAAATGTATCCGTTCTTCGTATAGGCGTAGAGAATAACGGTGTACACGGAAAACAGCAGAAAGAAAACGGTTCTTGAACCGATCAAATACGCCGTCACCAGAGTTATCAACATCACAATAGCGATGTTTTGCATGTTCTTCATGTGATTAATGGTAAAGATTGACCAGAATGCAAACACATCGCCCAAGAACAAGTAGTTGATTTTTGAGCTTCCCGCCCCCAAATTGAGCGAGAAGCTGGAGTAGTTCACTTTCAGCAAGATCAACCCGATCATGGCAACTAACAAAAAACATGCGAGCTTCTTTGTGTCTTCGCTATGAACAAGATGGACACCGATCAAAAAGTACAGCACGTATTTGAACAAGACTTCAAAATTCTCATAAACAGCGTTCCTCCCAAGTTTGTCAATTAGCTCATCAGCAATTCCAAGGTGTTGGGCCGTGACGAACACCATGATTCCCACCATGGTCGCAAACAGAGAAGTAATGATGAACTGACGGTAGCCGACCGACTTCAAGTCACGAGCGGCAGTTTGGATCATCACCAACAACAACACGAAGAAAAACACGAGAGCACTTGATCGCAACAGGCCGTAGAAGGGAACGGTGTAGTGGGCATTTAGAATTGAGAGGATGCCGTTTGCCGGTAGCAGACAAATCAAGCATGCCAGTGCAAGGTGATTCTTTATTTGATCGAGAGTCATAAGAAAGCTTTAGGTTTTTTGGACACGTTGCTGAATGAGGCCGAAACACCCAGGGCAGAGTATCTGTTGCGAGGTCCGTCTGCTTCTGCCACTCAGACAGCGCGTCTTGGTATGGAGATCTGAAAGGAGGCAGAAACGGTGTTCAGAATAAGGCGAGATGCTTCTCTGATTTGAGGAGACCTACCAACAGTCCCCAATTGCATGTTGAACGATTCTCCATCTTCCTTCATTCGACATTTCGCACCCAGCCGAACGCAAAATTTTGATGTCATACCGCCTAGCCGAGATTTCCACATGCGAGTCTGCAACAAAATTGGATTTCACGGTGCCCCGGCTTCGATTTTGATGCAGGCATGCCGAAAATGGGCCGACAATCGGTTTTCTACTCCGGATATCATATTCATTTTCATGACGAGCGTGTCAAAACGGCGATGGTTAGAACAGAATTGTTGATTAATTTCCTTTGAAAACCGGGATGGCGCAAGCCAGAGAGACCAGTTAAAACTTATCGCTTATCCAAACTATTTCAGCCGGCGGTTTGTTATGTCTGTGGAGACGCAGGAACAGCACATCGATTATGACAACTCCTTGTTCAGATACGATGCGGTGATGTTTAGCATCCGGTTGAATCGACGGGCGTTTGCAACATTTTTGTCTCCAAATGAAAACGCGATACCTTGACCATTCTTCGCAGTACAACGATGATCGAATCTCTATCTCCCCCAGTCTAGCCAACCGTTAAGGCTGGTCGCTATCTAAGAAGGCGACAGCTCATCTGCTTATTCTTCGGTGTAGACCCATCAGCTCGAAAACAAACAACTCACTTCTACGAATACGTCCGACCTTCATCGACATCGGCCCAGGGCGGTGCGCGACGAGCTGGCTATTGGAGGCACTCCGGTCGCATCCTGAAGTTGAGATGGCTCAGGTCAAGGAAACCGAATACTTCAACACTTATCCTGACCGAGACTCGAAGTGGTATGAATCACATTTTGTCAAATACGGCAGCGCGATTGGCGAGATATCATCCAACTACTATCTCGATCGCTCGGTGCCGGAACGTATCGTTCGATATGATCCGTCGCTTAGACTGATCATCAATCTGCGAAATCCCTACGCACTTATGGAGTCGTTTTACCAGTTCGGTATTCGCCGTGGGCTAACTCTGCCGCCAATAGAAGAGGCTCTTGATACCCCCGTAGGAAAGTTGATGGGATCCGGGTTTGATTCTCGAGCCAAACGAAATGAGCTAACGGTATCAGATCAGATCACTTTACTCGAGTCCGTTTGCTTGTTCGATCGTTTTCAACCGTTCATTGAGACTTTCCCAAAAGAACAGATTCACTTTTTTGTGTTCGAGCGATTGCAAATTCAATGGCAGGAAGTGCTCAAGGACTTGTACAGCTTCATCAGAGTTGACCCCTCTTGGGTGCCGCCCAATGCGGACACTATCGTCAACTCATCAGTTCAACCCAAGTCAATACTGTTCGCCAGAATGGCATCGAAGACTGCAGGGGCACTTCGCGCTGTGGGGTTGTACGGTTTGTTGAGTCGCTTGCACAAAAGCGAAACCTTGAAACGACTTCTCTTTAACTCAACAACATCGTCAGCAAGTGAATCTGAACTAGCAAGTCGATTGCCAGACGATGCGGTGAAACGAATTAATCAACAAATCGATAACTTAAAAAAGTTGCACCCACCACTAAAAGAAATTTGGTGAAGGTAGGGGAACAGCGCCATGGAAAAGACAGGAACACCTCAACAGATCCCATTTTTTCGAGCTGATATCGGCAGCGAAGAAATTGAAAGTGTGATCGAAACGCTGAAATCTGGGTGGCTAACCAGTGGCCCGAAGGTCAAGCAATTTGAATCAGACTTTTCGGATTTCGTTGGAGCGAAGTATGCGATCGCCGTCAACAGTGCAACGGCCGGTCTGCATCTCGCACTTGAGGCAAATCAAATCGGGCCCGGCGACGAAGTCCTTGTTCCAACAATCACATTCGCGGCGACTGCCGAGGTGGTGATCCATCTCGGAGCTACGCCCATTCTTGTCGATTGCGATCCAGCAACTTTCAATATTTGCCTTGACGACATGAAGCGGAAGGTGACCTCTAACACCCGTGCAATAATGCCGGTGCACTACGCTGGACAGCCTTGTCCGATGGACGAAATCTCCAGTTTCGCCAAAGACAAGAACCTTGTCGTCATCGAAGATTCAGCTCACGCTTTCCCGGCGAGTTATAAAGGGCGGACGATTGGTTCGTTGAGTCCGGCAACATGTTTTTCCTTTTACGCCAACAAAACGATCACCACTGGCGAGGGTGGCATGATCACTACTGACGACGAAACGCTTGCCAACCGCATGCGTCAAATGAGCCTGCATGGACTCAGCCGCAGTGCATGGAATCGCTTCGGTGCAAAAGGATCTTGGTACTATGAGATCGAGGCGCCGGGGTACAAGTACAATCTTTCAGATGTCGCCGCTGCCATCGGGATTGGTCAACTCAAACGGGCACAAGAATTCCTAGACGGACGCCAAGCCGCTGCCCTTCGCTACCGTGCAGCATTTGAAGATTCTCCTTGGTTGGAAGTGTTGGATCTGACCCCCAATGTCGAACACTCGTGGCACCTTTTTGTGATTAAATTGAAGCTGGACAAATTAACAATTGACCGCAGTGACTTCATCGTTCAACTAAATGAGGCGGGGATCGGGACGAGTGTTCACTACACACCTCTTCACCTTCATCCGCTTTATCGTAGCCGGTATGGATACACGCCAGAGAGCATGCCGAACGCAACGAGTGTATTCGAGAGAATTATCTCGCTGCCAATTTTTGCGTCGATCACCTCTGAGCAAGTCGACTATGTTGTTGCAGAGGTCAACCGGATCGCGGCGGAGAATGCAGCTTGAGCAAACGACTATTTGACATTCTGCTTTCTCTTCTAGGTTTGATTCTGCTTTCGCCTGTAATCATTGTGTGCGCGCTCTTGGTAAAACTCACATCCCGTGGACCAGTGTTTTTCCAGCAGCAACGAGTGGGGAAAAACTTTAAGATGTTTAACATCTACAAGTTTCGTTCGATGGTACCTGAGGCACCGCAGAAGGGGGCAAAAGTAACAGCTGATGGCGATCCACGCATTACGAAAATTGGTCGACTATTGCGGAAAACAAAGTTAGACGAACTGCCCCAATTATTTAACGTCCTCAGAGGCGACATGAGCTTCGTGGGGCCGCGACCAGAGGTCTTAGAGTTCGTGGAAATGTTTCGAGACGACTACGAACAACTGTTGAAGCTCCGTCCTGGGATCACAGATATCAGCTCTATCGAATATAGGTTCGAAGAGGAAATACTAGGTGCCGCAGATGATCCCCGCGCAGCTTACATCTCAGAGGTATTACCAGCCAAGATCAAGCTGAGTAAGACATACCTCAACGAGGTCTCCATTCTAAATGACATTAAGATTATCTTTGCAACGCTGGTCAAAATCAAAAAATCTAAAACTGATTAGATAACGGATGAACCGATACTTCCTATCCGGATCAATCGGCCTCAATGCCCAACTGACGAAGCGGAACAAACAATAAATAAGCCCCTATCATGAAGATCCTTGTCGTTCATCGCTATTTCTGGCCCGATGTGCCAGCGTACGCGCTGATGCTTAAAGAGATGACACTGAAGCTCGCCGCGCAAGGGCATGATGTGACTATGTTTTCCACACAGCCTTGCTACAACGACATTCACCAAGGCCCACCTTTGCCGCGGGTGGAAATGATGGACGATGTCAAAGTCATCCGGACACCTCTGTTCAAAGAGAAAAAGTCCGGCTTGATTTTGAGAGCAGTGAATATTCTCAGATTCTGCACGTCAATGCTCGCCCACGCAATTCTCAGACGGGAGAAATATGACGTAGTAATGGTAGCTTCCTTCCCACCCACCGTAATGGCCGCTTGTGCTCGGGTCATTCAACGACTTCGTGGAACAGGGTACGTATATCATTGCCAAGACATTTATCCGGAAGTCGCGCTAGCGAGTGGGCTCGTGAAGCGTGCTTGGCTGGCGAAATTGGCAGGGTGGATTGACAGGCAGAACATCCGCAAGGCAACTGCAGTGGTCGTGCTATCACAAGACATGAAGAAGACCCTAATGGATCGCGGCTTAAGTGGAAACAACATTCATCTCATCAATAATTTGTGATAGACCGCCTTGATGCAGAGGTGCCGATTCCAAGAAGCTTAGCCAAACCAGCAGGAAGTTTTCGCGTTCTCTTCGCAGGTAATCTTGGTCGATTTCAAAATCTAGAAACCGTTGTCGACGCTGCAAAACAATTAGAGTCCGTTCCACAAATCCGTTTCGACTTCGTCGGAGGCGGAGTGATGAAAGACAAACTTAAAGAGCGCTCCGGCAGCGCGTTAAACAAGTCAATATTCTTTCACGATCATCAAAGTCTATCTGTCGCAATGCGGGTGATCTATGAGTCCAACCTTGCAATCGTGTCTCTATCTCCCGGTGTCATTTTTTGCGCGTACCCAAGCAAGACGATGAGCTATCTAGAGTCAGGCTGCCGAATCATGGCAATCGTGGAAGGCGAATCTGAATTTGCGAAGATGATCGTTGACTCTGACTGTGGAGTAGTCTGCCCCTCCGGCGATGCAAACGTGATCGCAAATCAAGTTCGACAAGAATTTGAGCGATTCTCTGGTGTGGGCTACTCGAGGCACGAAATCCGAGAACTTGGACAAAGTAGCTTCGGAAAAGAAAAAGTCCTCTCCAAATGGGCTGATTTATTTCGAACGCTTGAGTAACATGCTGGCTAATGTGGGCTTTTCGCCACAACGCTTAACCTTCACAATACAGTAGACCTAAACAACAACCCATCACTTTTTGTTCAAACGCTAGTTTGGCTTGGCACCAGACAAGGTGAACAAACCCTTCACTTCTAACAACCATTTGAACACAATCGCTTACCATGACAGAACTTAATCCTGAGAACAAAACTGTTCTCATCACTGGCGGAACTGGATCCTTCGGGAAAACCATGGTTAAGCATTTGCTAGACCAGGGTTATGGACAAATTCGCATCTTCAGTCGCGACGAATGGAAACAAGAAGACATGCGTGTGCGTATGGCTGAGCCGCGTCTTAGATTTCATATCGGTGATGTTCGAAGTCGCGCCAGCGTTGACGCCGCGATGGATGGTGTGGATCTCGTATTCCATGCTGCCGCTCTCAAGCAGGTTCCGTCGTGCGAATTCTTCCCAATGCAAGCCGTCGAGACTAATATCGTCGGCAGCAACAATGTGATTGAATCCGCAGTTGCTCATGATGTTGATTGTGTCGTGGTGCTGGGCACTGACAAAGCAGTCTATCCGGTCAACGCGATGGGAATGACAAAAGCTGTAATGGAAAAAGTCGCTCAATCAATTGCACGTAGAATGGGAGAGGGGCAAACTCGAATTTGCTCTGTTCGATACGGAAACGTGATGTACTCACGCGGCAGCGTGATTCCTCTGTTTGTAAGACAGATCCGAGAAGGCAAACCAATCACGACAACTGAGAACAGCATGTCGCGCTTCATGTTGCCGTTGCGTGACAGTGTCTCGCTAGTAGAGTTCGCATTTCAAAACGCTCGGCAAGGCGACATCTTTATCAAGAAGGCTGCAGCCTGCACAATTGGCTTACTGGCTCAAGCTTTAAAAGAACTTTTCCAATCGGATTCAGAAATAAAGATGATCGGGATTCGTCACGGCGAAAAAATGTTCGAAGCACTGGCCTCTGTGGCCGAGATGGCTCGCGCTGAAGACATGGGTGACTTCATGCGCATCCCCATGGACGAGCGTGAGCTCAACTACAGTCGTTTTTTCACTGAAGGCGATTCTGACGAAACGAAGTTTACGGACTACGATTCACACAACACCGATCAGTTGACGTTAGAGGAACTGAAGGATTTATTGCTGTCACTGCCTGAAATCCAACAAGACCTGATTGACGCTGGCCTTTCTCCTGACGGCAAGTAAACTGACCGACCACGACGGCAAGATCAACAGATCGATTCAGAGCTAGTGGAGGAGAGGCTTTCCGTTAGTGGCACCCTCCAGATCCTCACGTTTGCTTAACCTTTGGCCGCCTTTGGAAGGTTGGCCTACAAATCCCTGCAGTCAATCAGATGAACACAAGCGAAAACACTTTGAAGAAAGCCATTCTCGTCACTGGTAGTGGCGGCATGATCGGCTGGCATTTATCAGTGTTTCTAGCGGCACGCGCCGAAAATGTCGATCTAATTCGATGTGATCGCGCCAGTTTCAATGACGATGCTTTCCTTGCTGACGCCGTTTCGAAATCGGATGTCATCATTCACTTGGCCGGCATGAACCGAGGAGATGAAGAAGAGATTGTTGCCGCCAATATTGGCATGGCCGATCGTCTGATAGAGTTTTGCCGGAACGCAAACGCCACACCGCAAGTGATCTATAGTTCGTCAACCCATGCCGATGGACCTTCTCGTTACGGCTATTCCAAAAGAACCGCTGGCGAACATTTCGAAGCCTGGGCCGCTGAATCGGGAGCAACCTTTTGCAATTTGGTCCTCCCACATGTTTTCGGGGAACTTGGAAAACCATTCTACAACTCTGTAGTTTCAACATTTGCATCGCAAATTGTTAACGGTGACACTCCGACGATAACTGGCGATGGAGAATTGAACCTCTTGCATTGCCACGAAGTCTCAAAAATCATTTGGGAGAAGATTGAAGGGGGATTCAACGGCACATGCCGCCCTGAGGGGCGCCCAATCAAGGTCAGCCAACTACTCGAACGACTACAATCGCTTTGGGGCCGCTATCAGGACGGTGTGATGCCCAATTTCGATGAGATGTTTGACGTTAGGTTGTTCAATGTAATGCGATCGTACCTTCCTCATGAGAAACGTGGAATTGACTTGACCTTGCATGCGGACGACCGAGGCGACCTATTCGAGGCTGTTCGCGCCGATGGACGAGGACAAGTTTTTGTCTCTACCACGAAGCCCGGCATCACTCGCGGGAATCACTTTCACTTCAGGAAAGTTGAGCGATTCTTAGTTTTTTCGGGCAAAGCGAAAATTCGTCTACGCAAAGTGCTGACCAACGAGATTTTCACTTACGAGGTCAGCGGCGATCAACTTCAGGCGATCGACATACCGACTTTGCATACTCACAATATCACTAACGTCGGTGACGAACCGTTGCTAACGTTGTTCTGGACAAACGAGCATTATGACCCGGCAGATTCAGATACCTACTTCCTCCCTGTCGAACCAGAAACTAATCAAGCGTAGACAAGCATGAGCAACAAACTAAGAGTCATGACTATTCTGGGCACACGTCCAGAGATTATTCGTCTCTCGCGCACTATGGCTGCGTTGGACAAGTACACTGACCACCAGATAGCCCATACAGGTCAGAACTACGACTACGAATTGAACCAGATTTTCTTTGATGACCTGGAGATTCGAAAGCCCGATCACTTTATGGGTGTTGATACCTCCTCTTTGGGTAATGTGCTGGGTGGAACGCTGATCGAAAGCGAAAAGATCCTTAGAGCCGAGAGACCGGACGCGGTTGTGATTTTGGGTGACACTAACAGCGCTCTGGCCGGCATCATGGCACGGCGTTTGAAAATCCCCCTGTATCACATGGAAGCTGGCAATCGTTGCTTTGATCTTAATGTTCCTGAAGAAACAAACCGCCGGATTATCGATCACGTCAGCGATTTCAATCTTGTCTACACCGAGCACGCGCGCCGTCACCTACTTAGCGAAGGTATCTCGCACCGTCGTATTTATGTGACTGGATCACCAATGTGCGAGGTTTTGAATCACTATAAAGACAAAATCGACGCCTCCAAAGCAATTGAAGAACTAGGGCTGACCAAACAGAAATACATGTTGGTCAGCATGCACCGCGAGGAGAATGTCGATTACGAGAAACCCTTGACCGATCTGGTCACCGCGTTGCAAAATCTTGCCGCTCAATACGAAATGCCCGTCATCGTTTCCACCCATCCGCGTACTCAAAAACGCCTCGACATGTTTGGGTTGAAGATAAAGGACGAGCGTGTGAAGTTCCTTAAGCCATTTGGCTTCTGCGACTACAATCGGTTGCAGAAAGACGCGTTTTGCGTTATCTCAGACAGCGGTACAATTAGCGAAGAATCCTCGATGCTGAGTTTTCCTGCCGTTACAATACGCAACGCACTAGAGCGCCCAGAAGCCATGGACACGGGAAGCATTACGATCACTGGAACTGATCCGGATCGAATTTCAGATTGTGTTGCAGCCGTCACCGACCAGTTTTTTTCCGCGAATCGCGCTCCAGTGCCGGTTGATTATCAGATCACCAACACCTCCCAACGCGTCCTTCAATTGATCCTCGGTACCGCTAAGCTGGCTCACCGCTGGCAAGGCATTGAGACTAGCTAAGCGAATTCAAACAAGCTTTGGCGTCCAATTTCAAGAAGCAACTAAAATCTAATTGCATAAGTCTAACCAACAGAACAGTCATGAATAATCAGGTAGATGCTCTCGGCGCTTCCATCGAAGAAAAATCTTGTGTCGTCGGAGTTATAGGGCTTGGCTATGTGGGGTTGCCACTAATCGACGCTTATGTGAAAGCCGGTTACCGCGCAATCGGATTCGATGTCGACAAGAACAAAACCGAGAAACTCAACGCTGGGGAAACATACATTGCCCACATTGAGAATTCGGTAATTCAGGGTTGGATAGACAAGAAGCAGTTCGAGGCTACCCACGACATGAGCCGTCTGGCGGAAGCAGACGTAATTTTGATCTGTGTTCCGACGCCGCTCTCGGACAGTCGCGACCCTGATCTTTCTTATGTCGAGAAAACAACGCAGTCGATTGCAAAAACGCTTCGCCCAGGTCAGATGGTGATTTTGGAAAGCACAACTTATCCGGGGACAACAAGAGACGTCCTACTTCCAATTTTGGAAGAATCTGGATTAACCGTCGGCCAAGATTTCTTTCTCGCCTACAGCCCCGAGCGTGAAGATCCTGGCAATCCAAACTATACTGCAGGAACTATCCCCAAAGTGGTTGGTGGCTACGAGCCTAACAGCACCAAACTAGCCCAAAACTTCTACGAGAAGGCCATCACGTCTATCGTTCCCGTTGATTCTTGCGAGGTGGCTGAAGCGTGCAAGATCCTTGAGAACACCTACCGCAGTGTTAACATCGCGATGGTGAATGAACTGAAGGTCTTGTTTCAGAAAATCGGCATCGACATTTGGGAAGTCATTGACGCAGCAAAAACAAAACCTTTTGGCTTTCAAGCTTTCTACCCGGGTCCAGGACTCGGTGGTCACTGCATTCCAATTGACCCTTTCTATCTCAGCTGGATTGCTCGCAAGAATGAAATCCAAACAAAGTTCATCGAACTGGCCGGTGAGATCAACACCAGCATGCCCTTATACGTGATTCACAAATTGGCAGAGGCGCTCAACTCTAAAGCCAAACCCATCCACGGAAGCAAGGTTGGAATTCTTGGAGTGGCCTACAAGAAAGATGTGTACGATCCCCGCGAAAGTCCCTCTTTCAAGCTTATGGAATTACTGGCCGAACGTGGAGCCGAGCTTAGCTATTGC
>CAYTPS010000050.1:0-460 GCA_964439245.1 uncultured Pirellulaceae bacterium
CGGTTCTACCAGCGGACGCGTGGATGAGGAATTGATCTTCTACGCTCAGTGCCGTGGCTTCACTCGCAAAGAGGCCGTTCGCGCGGTGGTGACTGGTTTCTTTCAGCAGGTCTTCGACCGTATTACGATCGAAAGCGTGAGAGAAGCTTTGGCGTTGGCGATCGCTCGCCGCGTACGCGATTACGTGTAACGAGTCCAGTCTCTTGCGAGATTGGCTACAACGCGTCGGCCAGTCCTGATTTGAAATCGGGGTGGGTCAGTTTCAGCGATAGTAGGTCCAGCATCTTTTGGTTGCCGATTCGTTTTGAATTGGCTGATCGGGATTGGGCGTCAACTTCCGATTTTTCTGGCCACGGAATCGCACCCAGTTCAACCTGATCGGCAATGTATTGGTAATAGTCTTTGCGAAGCGGTGGGTTGCCGTCGCTGCAGTGAATGATTTGCCCCAATGGTTTTTTCT
>CAYTPS010000050.1:470-4263 GCA_964439245.1 uncultured Pirellulaceae bacterium
CGTTAACAGCGTCTGTTTGGTGGATCAGGTTCAGATACCCCGTTGGTGAAAGTTTCCCCCAGTCTTTCTGTTCTACGATCTGACGTGTAGGAACACGGTGGCCGCCATACAAACCCGCCATCCGGAGCACCGTCCAGTTGTCGGTGGTCTGGGCAATGAGTCTTTCGGCTTCCAAACAGGCCTTGCCCCCTTCACGGGCGGGATCTGTTACGGCAGATTCGTCGATCCACTGGCCGTCGAAATTACCAAAAACGCCTGTCGAGCTAATATAGATAAAGTGTTTGATCGGGTGCGTCCACGCATCAAAAAAACGCTGCAAACCATTTACGTACACATCTCGTATATCTGAGTAGCGGCTTCGATCCATGCCGACAGCGCACACGATGGTTTCCATTTCAGGTAATTCCTTCAGCGCTCGTTGGACAGAGGCCGAATCCGTAATGTCACAAACCACCGGAACGATCCCGTGGCCTTGAAATTCTGCCGCGCGTTCTTTGGAACGCGTGGTTGCGTAGGTGGTGGGAGCTTTGGCCCATTGTTGTGCCAGAGGGAATCCCAAGAATCCACATCCTACAATCAGTCGATTCAAATTCTGTTCCTTTTGATGATTCCCGGCCAGCTAAAAATGAGTGTCCACCATTGTGAACGTTACTACGGATTCTGGCGATCACGGGAAGATTGCCGGAATTACTTGCATTTTGTCACTGAATTTCCCGCGTGGGAAGCGGTTGTTTATCTAGGTGGTATAATAAAACAGCGGATTTGCGGAACCTAAAGGTGTTTGGCTGAGTTTGATGATTCGGATTCGGATTGTCGATGCCGGCCTGCCGATATGACTCCTTGGCAGACCGTAAAAAAGAAGTTTGAAGCAGGAGCCCTATGAGTCACCCGAACAACACGATCGCGCTTACGTCGGCTACCGCTCAACTTCTGATTGTTTGTTTCGGATTGTTATTCTGTTCTTGTATGCAGTCATCGGCCGATGCCTATCAATTATCGCCGACGAGCGCTCTGAATGAAGAAGATCGTGTTGAGCCGTGGAACGAACCTGACAAGAAAGAGGCGGTTGTTTCGAAACAAGCAAGCCTTGGGTTTCTCGAAACTGGCGAACTGCCTCAATCCGTCGACCAACTCCGTGCGATGCAGGTGCGGTTCAAGTCTTTGGCAGAACAGGTGAAAAACGCGACCGTGAGCATTACCATGCGATCAGGGCAGGGGTCCGGAGTATTGGTTTCTAGCGACGGGATCATTCTGACTGCCGCCCATGTGATTGGCCGCCCACGACAAGCTGCACTCATTACGTTTCGCGATGGCCAGCGCGCTCGAGCGGTAACCTTAGGTGTCGAAGCCGGAAAAGATACGGGGATGTTGAAGATCATCTCGATGCTCGAAGATAAACCGGGATTAGAAACTGAAGAAGATAAAGAAGACGATGCCGAGGCTATTGCGCCAGGAGAATTGCCTGCTCCTGGTGAATCGGCGGAAACTGACGATGACGCGTCGGACGCCGATGGGCTCGAGGAGGAATCGTCTGAAGAAGGCTCTCAATCCACTACCTCAGAAAAGGACGACGTTATCACCAAAGCGTTTGCCAGTGAGGACTTGCCATTCTTTGATTACTTGGACGTGGGCGTTTCAGAAGGATTGAACGATGGTCAATGGGTGATGGCGGTTGGCCACCCAGGTGGTTTAGATGAGAAACGCGGTATGGTGGTGAGAGTTGGGCGCGTCATCAACCAAAACGCAACCTCACTGCGGACGGACTGTACATTGGTCGGTGGCGATTCTGGTGGACCGCTGGTGGACATGGAAGGTAACGTGGTTGCTATCCACAGTCGGATTGGCAGCCGCATTCAAGACAACATCCATGTCCCAGTCGATGTCTTCTTGGATACATGGGACAAGTTGGCGAGCGGTTTTAAGATTGGTGAACAAGGCCGTTTAGGACTTAGTGTTCATGCGGATTCCAATATCGTTTCCGATGTTCAAAAAGGCGGTCCTGCTGACAAAGCGGGAATTCAAGTCTCAGACATTCTTTCAGGCATTGGCTCGCGGAACGTCAACGACAAAAGAAGTCTAGCGCGGGCGCTGCGAGGAAGATATCCATATGAAAAAATTCCAATAAGAGTGATTCGAGGAAGTCAAAAAATCGAACTGACGGCGATGTTGGTAGACGCCGAACTGTTGGAGCTGATCAAACGCAAAGCGATGTCTTCACGAAGAAATGATTCGCGGCCAAAACCGTAGAACGGCACGTCGAAAGTCCTACGCTTTCACTTCATCTGATACACACAACTACCTCGTAACCCCAGCTACAATGAAATCAATCACCAAAAAGTTGGATTGTTTTGCCATCGCATTTTTTGCCTTTACTGCATTATTTGCAGTAACAATGTCTAGCAATTTGCGGGCTCAAGCTCCGTGGCTGGAGCCACTTTTCCCGCCGCTCGAGCAACCAGAGGCTGAAGCTGAGGAAGAGCCCAGCGAGGGTGGGTTGCTGGGAACTGCATTTGCCAATCTTGAAGCACTGTCCGTACCAAGCGAGAAAGAAGCACTGGATAAATACTCAAAAGGTGCGTCCAATTTTGAGAAAATGTTTGAGCCGTTGCTTGCCGATGCGCGACAGTCACTAGTAAAGATTCGGTCGACTGGTGCCAGCAGAAGTCGCCGAGCCAAGAGGAGTCAAATCGCGTTGGGAATCGTTGTTTCCGACAAGGGTTGGGTACTGACCAAGGCCAGTGAACTGAAAGGCCAGTTGTTTTGCGAAAACGCATCTGGAGGTCTAGTCGAGGCAAGAATCTTTGGACTAGATCCAGAATACGATTTGGCCCTGCTGAAGGTCATCGATCAAGATTCTGACTACCAGTGGCAACCGGCAAACTGGGCCGGCCCAGTGGCGGCAATCACGGGCGACTGGCTTGCCACGCCGCTGGATCATGAAGAAGATTCTCATCTGGGAGTAGTTTCAGTTGACAGTCGTGAGATTCCACCTTCCAAGCCATTCATTGGTATCTACATGGGTAATGCGACACCGACGGGAATAACTATTCTTGAAGTGCAGCCTAAATCACCGGCAAGTGAGTGCGGTTTGAAAGAAGGGGATATCATTTTGAAGCTAGACGACGCCATCACCAAAGACATTGAGAAGCTTCGTGAGCAGTTGGAGCAATGCGATGCGGGGGATGTGGTGACGTTGACCGTCATGCGAAACGAACGAGAACGCAAGGTTAAGTTGACGTTGGCCAATCGGGACAAGGTCAGCAAAGAAAACATGCGCAGCAATGATCAGAATCGTATGGGATCGCGTTTGAGCGGTCGTCGAAAGAATTTTCCGTTGGCATTCCAACACGACACACCGCTACAGGCTAAGGAGTGTGGTGGCCCGGTGGTTAATCTAGATGGCGAAGTCGTGGGCATTAATGTGGCACGTGCTGGGCGTGTTGCCAGTCTCGCCATCCCAGCGCATCGAGTCATCAAGATTGTTGAACAACTTGGCACAGGTGCTTACTCGCCGGAAATCGTCAATGCGAAGCGTATCCGTGAAGTGGACAAAGAGATCGACGAGACGAAAAAATTCGTTGACCAGCTTGGCGATCGTATCGAGGAGTTAATGAAGAGCCAGACTGACAGCAAACAGGTCCTTCCTGGATACCAAGCCGCCGTTGAAGAAATGGTCAACGAACTTAATTTTTTGCGCGAGAAGATGAAAGATGAAACAGAGGATCTAGAAGATTCGCGACGGGAAGTCATTCGGATTAAGCGTTTGATCAAAGACTTGAAACGCGAGCGTTTG
>CAYTPS010000050.1:4273-18658 GCA_964439245.1 uncultured Pirellulaceae bacterium
TTTCGGATTGTAGGTGTTGTTCGGCCCAATCGGATGGTGGCGACTGCCGGCGAGCCTCATGACTGGTATGTACAGCTTGCGACTGTGCTTGTGACCGCCCAGTGACGATTATTCTTTTGCGGCAACCACAAACATCGCCGCAATCAACCAGCTTTCTAAAAACGCAACTTCTTATGGCGATGAATCGACTGAAGAAAAGCCGTCTTGGGATGACTCCTGCACCAACTGCCGCGGCATCGCTCGAACGCTGGCACGAGTCTTTCATCGAGTACCTTAGCAGTGAATGCCATCTGGCGGAAAATACGGTCAAGGCTTACGGTCGCGATATGGTGCATTTTCAGGCTTGGCTGGCCAACCGATCTCTCGTAGATCTGTCTGTTTCTGAGCTTTCAGACTTCGTTGCCTATCTGGCATCACGTGGCTTGGCCCCCTCTTCGGTGGCTCGCGCGATCGTGGCGATCAAAATGTATTTTCGCTACCTTCAACTCGAAGGTGTAATCAAAGAAAATAAGGTAGAGCTTCTTGGCAGCCAGAAGCTGTGGCAACGCATTCCGGAGGTGTTGAGCCCGCGTGAGGTAGAACGATTTCTTAAAGCCCCGCGGCGGATCGAGTACTATTACTTTCGCGACCGCGGGCTGTTGGAGATGCTATATGCCACCGGGTGTCGTGCGTCGGAGATTTCGAACTTGCGTTTACGAGACGTAAATTTGAAGCAGCGGTACTGTAAATGTCACGGTAAGGGCGACAAGCAGCGGATGGCTCCCTTAGGTGAAGAGGCGTTGGACGCGGTTCAGGCCTATCTTCAGCAGCAGCGCCCCGCGTTGGAGGCAAAGCGCCCGAGAGAAACGGATTGGCTGTTTCTTACGCGATCCGGTCGAAGAATGCGACGAGAGGCGATTTGGGAATTGGTCAAAAAGTACGCGTTGATCGCAGGTATCACACGCGACATCAGCCCTCACACGATGCGGCACAGCTTTGCGACGCATTTGTTGGCCGGAGGAGCCGATCTTCGCCAAGTCCAAGAGATGCTTGGTCATGCGAGTATCGCCACGACACAGATTTACACACACGTCGATCAGACAAGGTTAAAAAAGGTGCATGCCCAGTTCCATCCCAGGGGCTAGACGAGCGAGGGTAATGCCTGCACTTACGGTACAGTTAGTTTTTCAAGTACCAAGTGCCCTTGAGTTTTTTGAAGTTGATGGGCGCTGAATCAGTTTGGAACTGGTATCTTCCGCCGGGTTTTCTCTCAATCGAGTCATAGTCAATAGATTGTAGAGCTGTAAGCAGTCTGGCTTTCTTCTGTTGCTCAAACTTTTCAAGACCTGCTTCGAAGTTCGGGGATTTGCTGAATTCGGCGAACTCTTTTGGGTGGAGGATCATTTCGAAGATGGTTTGTGTATCTTCGTTTTCAATGGTTTCAATAAACTCTTCAACTCGCAGCACTAAACCTTCATCCACTTTGGGCTTGGGTTTGCTGACCGGCAATGTTGTAGCGACCTGTGCTTTTCGAGGAGAAAGTTTCGTCTTTCCTGAAGCCGGTTGCAATTTACCGCGACGCGATGACTGTGATTTTCGTGAGGGAGCCGACGTTGATACGGGCACTGTCAACGCAAGTTTTGTCATCAGGTCCGACTTAACGGCTTGGTAAATATCGGCATTACTCAATTTCGAGAGCTCGATAGTCATTTCTTTTCCGTCGGCCGTCTCAAGAGCCACTTTGGCGCGATCGATGACACCGAGAAACTTAGCCCGAATCGTATGGTTGCCAGTCACATCTTTCCAGTCTCTGAGTTGACCGATTGTTGATGCTTCGGTGGGACTGGTCTGGCCCAGTAAGGATGACGCCGGGCACACGAAAACCATAGCTGAAGAGAGGGCTAGAAAAACAACACTACTAAGCCAACATCGCATTGCAACATATCCTTGAAAATGAACCGGTACGATTCATGATCGGGAATTGTCTCGCGTTTTGCAATACCGATTGGTTTCGCAGCGGACTGGGCCTATTTGTTGCGAAGAATCAATACGGTTTGCCGCGCGTGATGAAGTGGCAGGATCTCCTCGATCGTAAAGAATCGCCCCCAAACCTGCCTTAAAAAGTTGTTTGAATGGAAGACCTGAGCTCGATAGGGACCTGATTTAGCAAATCGGTAAACCGACTTGGTATCGGGCATGTCTTCCATAAGTGTTTCGCGGAACGAAGGATCGGTCTTTATAATCGACTGAACTAGCCGATTGTTTTTATCGTCAATCGATTCTCTGATCGCAGCCCACGTGTCTTCGTTGTGGACGGTGATGTAAGCGATTCCGTCGTCCGAAAGAATTCGTCGTAGTTCTGCTAGCCAGCTAGTCTCAAACGTATCGATGTGCGTAAAAACAGAAAACGCCGTGATAATATCTACGGAGTTCTCACGTATCGGAAGCGTGGGAATGCAGTGGTTGAATATTGGCTTAACCGTGTGGGGCATGAACTCGTACAGCCAGCGAATGTGGCGGCGATTGATGTCGCTTCCCCAGATTTCTGGAACGTCTGATTGAGCAGCGAAGTGCCTGATAACGCGGCCTGAAGCGCATCCAAAATCAAAGACAGATCGGGGGGTAACCCCATAACGCTTGGCTGCCTGTTCAATTTTCAGGTAGTCTTCGAGTCCGCTTAGCCAGTACTGTCCATCGTAGCCTTGCAGGTAGCGTTCGCGATCATCTGCGCAAGGGATTGGGTAAGGGTCCTTGGCGATCAATTCCTCCAGTACCCTTCCATCAAGTAAGGGTTCGATGCTTGCCAGTCGCTTCGGGTTCGAAAACTGTTTCGCATCAAGAGTCGAAGCGGCAGGCGCATTATTAAATGGGGCCGCATCGAGCGTGTTTCGGGAGATATCTTCTTCCCAAGCGACCGGTCGGCTATCGTGCAGTCGCTCAGTGATAATGCGATGAACTGCAGCAGTATCGAGAGGTTGACCACCTTGCGGACGCTTCGTGATAGGCCGGTGGACGGGCTGGGCTTCGTTGATTTTGATCATCGTAGACTCTGAGGAGGTACTTCTGAGTTCTCCAATACTTATCAAAAGTATTGGCTGTGCCTCGCTCCGTCTTAGGCCGAGCCCATTATAAGCTCAGCCGCGACTTTTGCATTGAAAAAACTAAGTATTATTAGGTCGTCACGCGCCGTTGGATTAGTCAGCGAGTCTTGCGCCTTGCCCGAAGGAAATGCAGGCTTGCGCTGTTGGCTTCCAAGCCAAGATTAAGAATAGAAGGCCACTTTCCGGGACAACCGGTGCCTTCGCGCCAATCGTTAAACACAGTCGCGTTGCACGAATCGCGAGAGGCAACCAAATTTAGGTTTCGATGCATCTCTCAAAGCCAGTACGACTGCCGACTAAGTTTCCTTGCCGAGGTGAGCTGCCAAAGTGAACTTTATTCATCTCACGCAGTTCACCCATCTCGGGCATCTACGCAGGTTTTTCAGCGACGATCACGCGGCGAAGCCCGGCAAGGTCTTTAATCGATTCGACGAGAGTCAGTGGAGATTTCTCTATGATCTCTAGGCACTGGTCAAATACGGCAGGGCTGTTTTCGAAAATTAGTCTTCCCCCGGGGAGCAGCATCTCGACCGACTGGTCGACCAATCGCTGGATGATCTCCGTGCCTTGTTCGCCACCAAAGAGTGCAAGCTCAGGTTCGTACTTAAGCACGGTCTCTTCGACAGTGTCGATTTCCACGCGACCAATGTAGGGTGGGTTACTGACAATCAAGTGCACCGGTTTGCTGCCATCGGGTAGCGCATCGAGCAGGTCGCCAGTGAAGAAACGAACGCGATCGTCAACTTCATGTTTGGCTGCATTGGCTCTGGCTACTTCCAAAGCTTCGGCGGAGATATCGGTTGCTGCGATGATCGATGATTCGACGTGTTTGGCCAGCGCGATTGCAACACATGCGCTACCGGTACCGAGGTCGATGATGCGAATGGGGGAATCGTCAATCGATTTGGCCGCCTCGATTGCCGCTACAACAACGTGTTCGGTTTCGGGACGAGGAATGAGAACGTTTGGCGTGACTTCGAAGTTGATCGAATAGAACTCTTTGTGTCCAACGATATAGGCTACTGGTTCGCCTGCACCACGACGCTTCACCCATTCTCGATATTCGGTCAGCGTATCTGCCGGCGGAACTTCCTGGAAACGCGTGTACAGTTCGATCCTTTGGCACTGAAGTGCTTCGGCCAGCAGAACCTCAGCATCCAGACGTGAACTGTCAGACCCCACTTTCTCAAAGTAGTCCTTCGTCCAATCAAGGA
This sequence comes from uncultured Pirellulaceae bacterium, assembly GCA_964439245.1. Lineage (GTDB taxonomy): Bacteria > Planctomycetota > Planctomycetia > Pirellulales > Pirellulaceae > Mariniblastus. The sequence continues at coordinate 8,568 of CAYTPS010000050.1, forward strand.
GGCGTTTGAGGGTCCATTGTTCAGTGGCTTCTGCCATTGGTCGTCCGATCGTTCCGAGTCAGTAGGCCCGCGAAAAGATTACTTTAGCATTTGCCCGAGTCATGAACAGGCGTGATCGCCTTGTCGAACCGTCTGTACTCGAGGCGAAGGTCTATTGTTCATTCGAATTATTCTTGAACTTGATCTTTTCGATCAGTTTCTTGACCTTGCCCCCGGAAACTTTGCCCGAAACAGCCTCAATTGCCCGAACGGTGTATCCGTACTTCAAACCGTAGTCGATGTCGAATTCGACTTCTGTTTCACTTGCCGATTCCGGATCTCCATCTCCGGCAAGTTTCTGTTCAATGTAGTTGGTCAGATCCATGTACAGTTCAGGATCAGGACCAAAGGTCAACGTTTCGACTTCGTCATCGACTTGAATGCTGTTGATGACACCCTCGGGCCCCGTTCGGAGCTTGACTCGGATCAGTTCTGGTGGCTCTTCCAAAATGTCGGTAGCGGGCCCAGACGCCATGGGCATTTTGATATTGAAATCAGCTTCTTGCGCGACGACCTTAAAGGTCATGATGAAAAAGATCAGCAACTGGAAAACGATGTCAATCATCGCTGTCATGTTCAGCTGTATCTCTTCAGGTTCTTCGCGCTCAAGTTTCATTGATCGTTCGGGGTGTTACTTACTGGTTGATTTTCTCATTGACGCGCAGGACGAAATTCTCCATCTCTTCGTCTTGGCATTTGGCGATCAGTTTTTGCACCAGTCCGGTCGGTGTATCCTCGTGTGAGCGAATGATGACGGCGATTTTCCCCGTGTCAACATCTTCGCGATCGGCGTTACGAATTTCTTGTTTGAGGATCGGCCCCATCACGTCGATCGTTGGAATACGTTGCCCTTCGAAGATAACGTTGCCGCCCGGTTCCAAGTTCAGGATGACTTGGTAGTCAGGTCTTCCTTCTGGTGGAATCGCCAGTTCGCTTACCGGTAACGTAATTTCTTCAGCACGGTCGACTTCCGAAAAGTTGATCAACAGCATGAAGAACGCGATCAACTGGAACGTCATGTCGATCATCGGCGTTAAATCGCCTTCGAGAACTTTAGAGGATTTTGTTTTGGCTAACTTCATGGTTGATTCAGCTGAACAGAGGCGGGAATCAGCGACTGATCCCAGTTTCTAATTCATAAAATGCTAACTCTTCTTGTTGCCTACTTTTTCGAATCGGCTCATTAGGTTTTCGCTTTGAATGCCGACCTCCAACACAATTTTTTGAACGTGGTTCTTTAACAGGTTGTAAGCCGCAATCGCAGGAATCGCCACGGCCAGCCCCAGCAATGTCGTCAACAAAGCGGTCGAAATACCACTGGCCAGCTTATTTGGATCTGGTGTGCCGCCACCTGCAGCGATTTCGTAAAACGAGTTAATCATCCCGTGCACGGTGCCGAACAATCCAATCATCGGGCTGAGCGTACCAATCAGCGCTAGGTAGCTCAATCGGTGATCGAGCTTCATGTTTTCTTCTGCCCCAACTTCTTGCATCGCTGCGATTGCATGGGAGTAACTACTGGAGAGTCGGGCCAATCCTGCTGCTAGTACATTGCCCAGAAAAGACTCATCCGTTTTGGATAGTTCATAAGCCTCTTGATACTCTTTGTTGTCCAGATGTGCTTCAAAGCCTTCAACGAGTTCGGGCGGGCACAGCGATGCTCGCCTAGCGGAAATCAGGTTCATGATCACCAGCGCCACCAACGCACATGAAAGCGCGAGGAACACACCAAGGTATTCCAGTCCCAGAGAATTGTAGAGCCATCCCAAAAGCGATTGTTCCTTGGCGGGCGCGTCGGCTGCACCAGCTGCCAGAGGATCTTGCGCAAATGCAGTCGGCTCCATCACGAGAACGACCGCTAGGAATATTAGTCCGATTGCTAGGGCCCAACGAAGATGAGAGGTTTTAAAAATCGAAATTTCCATTTTGGTTTACTTTGGAGGGTTACGATTGATTTGAACGGATAGGTTTTGTGTCAGCAGTTGATCTAAAAAGCATAAAGCCATTTCTTGAAATCCGAAATGGCTCAGACCCAAGTCACACCCATCTTACTTGAGCTGTTGAGCCCAGAATGAGTTTCGGTAGCGAGATTTCAAGAGTTCTCTACTTTTGTTGGCTTGGTCGGTATTTTCAAGTTTAGGCCAGATTTGCGACAAATAGAACAGTGCTTCGGCATGAGCATCGGCTTCACTGGTCATCAGTAGGTGCGTCATGAGGAACTTTTCTCGCGCCTCTTTCCAGCGTCCGGCTTTGAAATGATAGACGCCCCAAGCGTTGTAGGCGGCAGCGAACAGTTCTTTGTTGTCAGGGTTCTCGACCTTAACCAGTTGCCGAATAGGTTCCTCGATGCCGGAGGTCTCACCGGCAAGTGCCAGTGATTTGGCTTTGGCACACGTGGCAAGACGTTTGTACTGCTGAGCGAAGTCACTATTGTCGCTACTTGAGAGAATCGCGTCACACTCAGACGCCGCTTCAGCATGTTGCCCTTGAGCATTGAGTGCTTCGGCTAACAAGTAATGACCTTTGTAGCTGTACTCTGGCCAATTGGCATCAGCCAATTTCTTGAACTCTGCCTTTGCAAGATCGGTCAACTTCAAGCCTTGCAGCAGTCGGCCTTTCAATTCTGTCATCGGGTAAAAATGGTAGCTCTTTTTGTACTTTTGCAAAAAAGCGTTGACAAAGGTCCCGCCATCTTTGAGGGGTTTTTCTCCATTGATGGCAAGGTTGGCGTGGCACCACGATTTAAGAAATGCGATCTCATGCGCCACGAAAGGGTTCTTCTTGTCATCAATCTTTTCTATCTCGTCCAATCCCTGCGCGAAATTACCTGACATGATACGCTCGCGCGTTCGATCAAGCTGTGAAGACTGCCCTGAATAAACGATCTTGCGAATGTCTTGCGAGGGCACCGTAGATTTTGATCCGCGCGATTCGATGATGACACCATCAGGGGTCATGTCGACTACCTTTCCGGACGTTTTCGTCGATCCACTGCTGCCGGAAAATTTGTAGATGCTATCGAGACTTTGTGCATGGACAGTGGTCTCGCAGCAACAGCTGATTGCAATCATGAGGGCTATCAGCGTCAGGCTCGCGACGCTGTACCTGCTGGACGTATGCGAATGGTTGGGCATCAATTTCATATGGCTAAATTACTTCTTCGTGGTGTGTTTCTTCATTTCAGCAATCAATGTCTGAAACTTCTGGTTCCATGGACCAGTGGACAAAAACTTGAATCGTTGCAGGGCTTTGGAAAGTTCGGAGTAGGACGAGTTGATCGCTTTCGCGTTCTGTTTTAACAACCCATACTCGAACCGCGACTTGACTGAATTGTATATCGATGTGCGGTAAGCGTCGTTGAATTTTTCATTGCCGCGCGTCACTTGAACGAGCTTTCTCCAGCCCCAGATGGCATTTTTTTCGCGTTTGGTTTTTGGGTCTTTGAATTTGCCGGATCCCATCATGGCTTTCGCATAAGCGTTAGCATCCTGTTTGTTTTTACCGCACATTTGTAATGTTTCGGCGGCATCCAACTGCCAAGTCAACAGTGCTTTTTGTTTAAGTAGTTCTTCAAAGATCGAAACAGATCCTTGGTAGTCGCCGCTGCCTCGAAGCGCGAGCGCCTTCAGGTGTTGCAGTGCCAATTTCGCATTGGGGTCCTCGACGCCAAGTGTTTCGGCCCGTTCTAAAGCAGAGTTGGCCTGCCCAAATAACGGAGCGGCTTCTCCGGTGGCTCCTTGCTCGCTGAGAGACGATGCCACTTTTAGAAGGGTACTGCCGGCCCACAAAACAGTACTGGTATCGGTTGAACCTTTTTCGATGGTGCCAACGAAACTGGCCAGCACTGATGCGAATTGTTTTTGCTCATCGAGCGACTTCAAGCCCTCGAACTGGTCATTCAATGATTTTCCAACGCTGCGATAAATCGCTGTTAGTTGAGACTTCGCGTTGGGATCGTTCTGCATAGCCGTGAGAATTCCGATCGCTTTGTCGATCGACTGTTTTTGATCACCACCGTTTGTGACTGCGGCGAGATACGTTTTAATCGCTGTCCTGTTTGTGCTCTGTCGGAATCGGTTCGCGTATCGAGAACCCTCTATCGCCGGATGCTTTTGCTCGATCAGTTTCATCGGAGATAAACTGCCTGTTTCGAGTAGTTGTATGGCTTCTTCGATCTTGTTTTGCTCGAGCCGCACGCCAATTAACGACAATGCCGCCGAAGCGCTAGAGTACGTGATCGGATCTGGCGGGTTGGAGACAACTGATTGCAGCAGCTTTGCGGCGTCGACCAAACGCTTTTGCCGGCCAGCCTCGTCGAGTTCTCCGTTGGTTCGATAGTCGCCCCAGAATTTTTCACCCAATGCGGCGGCAAGCAGTGGTTTGCTAGAGAATGAGTCGGGGATTAGCGCGAAAAATTGTTCGGCGGCGGCCAAGTCTTTGTTCCTGATTGATGACTGGACAATGGTCGCCGCCGCGATTGCGGACTCATTTGAGTCAGGCCAGCGCTCGCAAATCTCTCGACTGGCAGTCATCAGTTTGTTTGTTTCGTATTGGTTGTCGTCTTTGGGAGCAGAAGCCAATAACGCTGAATAGCCTTTGACGATATTAGCGCTAGCCTGTCGCGTCCAAGCGACCGTGGGGTACTTGTCCAGAAGGAATTCAGCGATAAGTGCTGATTGAAGCGGTTGGCCTTTTGCAAAATAGCAAAGTGATTGGTGGTAGCGTAGGAAGTTGACGTCTTCGCGACTGGTGGATTCGTCTGCCATCGCGAGGGCCGTTTGATAGAAGTCCAGCGCGGCGTCAGCCTCTTCAGTCAGTCGCGCGGTGTTTTCTTCAATTTGATCTGAGAGTGTTGCTCGTTTGCCGGGCCCGGTGGTGCGCGAAAGGAGCGATTTCTGCTTGCGGACTTCGTTTTGCAGTTCGACCACGCTGGCGGTCAATTCGCTGGCGACTTCTTTTGCATCGGAAAAATTCTTGACCTCGGCGGCGGCCTTTCCCGGAGCTGCTTTCGCAAACGAGAGCTTCCATTTGTCTACGATCGATTTGGCCAACGCGCGATGTGGACCGTTGGTGCGGACAATCTTGCGAACTAGTTTTTTGGCATCGCCTGATAGGGATTTGATTTCATTCGCTGCGCCAGCGCCGCCTTTTTCGCGTATGGCCGCGGCAGCAGTGAGTTTCGCAGAGGCCAGTTCCAGTTGAATACGCTGCCATTGAGGTTGATTGATCTCGGAACGATTGAGGCGGGCAACGCGTTTGTCCACCACTTCGATCACTTTTTTCCAGGGGTACGGATCGATTTGGCTCCAGCTATCCACGGCGACGATCATCGCATCTTTTTTTAATCGATCTTCAGCTGCGCCGTTTCCAATTTCAAACACATAGTCCAGCAGTTGAAGCGTTTTCTCATGGTCGCCAAGTTTCTGTGATGCACGCGCGCCGTTGATGGCAGCCTTGAAGATGAACGCTTGTTTCTTGACACGCCGGTAGGTGTCGTAAACGCCCTCGCTCTGTTGGACTGCTTTTTTCAGCAACTCTCTTCGCTCGGGAGAATCTGCGGCGAGAGTGTCGGCCAGACGCTCGGTGACCAGCGGCTGTTGTGTTCGGATGCTTAGATACTGTTGTTGGAGCTGTTTTTTGGTGGCGGCAGATTTAGGATCTTCAGGGTCCAGCTGAAAGTTGTTCAAAACATCACGCAGTTCGGTCTGGCCCGACTCGTACTGGCTCATAGCAGATCTGAGCAGCGAATCGGCCTTCTGAATCATCGCCGATTTCTCCTCGGCCGGAATCCGCGGTTTCTTGGAGCGGTTAAGTTGGATCTCCGATCGTTTGACTTTGATGTTCGCACTTTCCAGCAACACATTGAACTTCTCCAAAGGAGTGCTCAAGGCGCTGGCATAGGTGTTCAGCAACTGATCGGCCAGGTCGAATTTTTCTTCACGAGCTTGCTGATCGTTATCCGATGCGGCACTCCGGACCAAAATTTTGGCGCGTTCGTAGGGGATCTTTGCGCGAAAGTCTTCAGGGACTAGCTCGCTGTTTTGAGCCTTCTCTAGATAGTCGGCTGCCACGTCGTAGAATCGCTCGTTGACTAGCGCCTTAACGAATTCCTCGGCAGGTTCTTCGGCATTGGATACCGAGATTGGAATCAGCCCGCCTCCGAGAAAAATTAACACGAAGACCGGCAAAAGAATTAGATTAGTGAAACGCATGGATGGTACGAAATTGGGTCCGGCTGCACGGAAGGTTGTTTGCCTATAATATTAGCGGATAAACACCTTCTAAGTGAATATCTGTGAGGTCAAAAACGGTGTTTGTTTGATCTTCTTCTCGTTTGCAGGTTCCAATGTTCGCTGGGCGTCGCAAAAACATGAGTGAAAGTGGTTGAGAAACGCAAAGGTTAAGAGACATCACAATTCCAAAAAATGACGACGGCAATTCTTGGCAAGACGACAGTGAGTCCGACTCGGTTCGGTTGTCGTCTCGTTCGGGGATGCGCACTGGACTTGATTTTGGAACAGATCGAGCCAGAGATAGCAGAGCAGCGGCTCGGGCCGTTAAGTTTCGCATCATGGTTTTGATGATTTTGTTGCTGGCTGTGATCTTTGCGATGAAAGAAGCCGGCAAACCAGAACGCTGGATGTGGATGGGATTTGAAAAGATAGATCAGTCCCCAGGCGAAGGCGATTTTTTGGTTGACGCCAGTGGCAACAACGCGAAATCCGGCGTCCACGGCGAGGAGGATTGGACGATCGCAAAAAGTGCAAGTGCCATTCCGTTTCAACGTGAGGAAGCTGAAAAAGGTAAGCAAACTGAAAGTGCGATCGGATTGAGCGCTGCTGCGCTCGGCCAAGAATCCGGCAATGAGCATGACAGAGAGTTCTGGCTGACGACATACAAGCGCCTCTCCGAAGACAAGAAACTGCAATTGTTTGGATTGCTGCGGAAGGTGGTTCGATCTGATTTTTCCCCAACCGAAGACGCGGCTGCTCTAACAGGAATTCTCAAGCGTCTTGCAAAAGAACAAAGTGATTTTCAAACTTTGGCCTTGGGCGAAATCTCTCTACTTAGCGATCCCCAAGAAAAACAACGACGAACCGAGGTGCTGTTCGAGTTCGATAAGCGTTGGCAAACCGATGTCGTCCCAACCTTGAATGCTGCGGTTGCGGGGGAAGACTATACATTTGCAGGACAGATAGAGATCAGGAAAGTGGTTCAGGTTTTGCGTCCGATGCTGTTGAGTGCAGTCGAAGATATGGCCGGGATGGGAACCCGAAGCGACCTGCCCGGTTGGTTGACCGTTTGGGACGAGGCTGTCGTAGCGACGCCTAATGGTTTGTCGGGGGAATATAATTCCGCGGGTGAGGTTTCTTTCCTCCAGCTTTCTGGTCAACCGGACAACTATCGAGGCCACCCAGTTTTCGTTAAAGGACAAGCGCGAACGTGCAGAAAAAAATTACTCAAAGAGACTCGCCTGCCGGTCGATCACTACTACGAAGTGTGGGTCGAGCCGCTGACCGTTGATGGTGACGGTTTGTTTTGTGTTTATGCCGCAGAGATTCCCGATTCGTTTACGAAAGAGCTCGTAGAGCGCGAGCCAGGAAAATTTCACGAGGTCGACGTTACCGTTTCACTAACCGGTCGATTTTTCAAAGTTCGTTCCTATCGAGATTTGGGGGGCAGCGTTAGCCACAGTCCAGTCGTGATCGCGCGGCGGATTGACTCTGTCGGTACTTTGTCGGCGACGGAGAAAACAGTGCCGGCGATTCCCGGACGAAGCTATTTGATGTTTTGGTTTTTGGGGATAGGCGCTTTGGCAACGGGATTAGCCGTTGCCGTTTTTCGTACCACGCGCACGCCATCTCGACAGCTAGGCCATTCATCGACAAGGCGCATGAGCCGTTCATTGGAAATGCTAGAGCAGGATGCCAGTATCAAATCACCTGCCGAACGCGTGGCAGAATTGGCTGAAACCGAAGACGGCGACTCGGGAGATCAGATCGATGGGTAATTGTGCGAACTCGCAGGGCAACCGCATGAATGAGTTTGAGCTGGCGAAACGTCCGAAGCCGAGTCTGCCGGTAGCCAAAGTCGTAAGACTTTGGACGCGTTGCGAGTTACCTTTCGAATTTCTTGGGAGATTGGCTACCGCGCGCGTTTTGTTGCGCTCAATCGCGGCGCTGCTTTTACTCGTGTCAACGCTGGTTACCTCGCCTGAGTTACTGGCCAACGACTCACCAGAATCTTTAGCCGGATTCTCTGTCAGCGAAACTTATGACATCGTTCCGGGGCGTCCGTTGGACTTGGAAGAGAACTTCTTTGTGCGTAGCCTGTATCGAATTGCAAAAGTGTCTTCTGAAAGTTTAGGAGACTTTAGTAAAAGCAATGACGATATTTCTTGGCCACAACTGTTAGAGAAAACGCGCGACTATAGGTTTTGGACATTCACGCGCGACGCAACACTGGAAAAGTTGACCATTCTAAAGTTTCCTCCGAATTCAGAGGCTGGTATCAACGGCGTTTATCTTGCGGCATGTCGCTCGCGCTCGGGACAAAAGTTCTTTTTAGTGTGCCGATCGGTTCCATCACGTTTGCCGCGCGACGAGCAACTGAACGAGCCGATTAGATTCTCGGGATTCTTCTACAACTCTGTGGAGTTGGAAGAAGGAGGAGAGAGCATTGAATTAGGAGGCGCTCAACATGACGACGAAGGCGAAGAGGAAGCTGACGAGATTGACACGAGCAAAATCGCGCCACTGTTTGTCGTCAATCGTTTCGCTTGGTATCCCCAAGCAATGGCTGAGGCTGACGGGAAAGTGACTGTTTCCGCGGGGCATGTGGAACTTGCCGCTCAAGGCGTTGACGTGGGGCTGTTTGATTACGTGCGTCGACGCAACAGCAAACCTCTGGCTCAACAAGACTCCAGTTGTTTCTATCAAGTGTTGTGGGCCGCCAACGCTCTAGGCAGTACTGACGCCGATGGCGTTGAACAAACGGCGGAGCAATCAGGCTCGTCGGCGGGATTTGTTGATCTGGTTAGCGCTCCGGGCAACCACATCGGGTCCCGAGTCAGCGTTACAGGCAGTTTACGTCAATGCGTGCGAATCGAGGTGCCTGTCGATGCGCGCGTTAGCGGTGGCGACAGAGCCTTGGACCATTACTACCAAGTCAGTTTGTTTCCCGATCTGGGCGGTCGTAAAGTCGTAACGCACACCGGAGACGGCGAGAAACTATCATTCGATCGCTATCCGGTCACTGTTTGTTTGACAGCGCTACCCGCTGGGATGACCCCCGAGACACTTTCAGGAAAAACGGCGACCGTCGATGGGTTCTTTTACCGATTGATTAAGTACCAATCACAGAAGACGGAGGCCCAGGGGCAAGACGGAATGGTCAGCCCGCTGGTCATGGCCAGCGCTATTCAAATGGTTGCCACCGCTAGTTCCGCACGAGCGGTCGATAATTTGATGAACATCTTTTTGTGGCTGATGTTGGCAGCTGTTACCGCCCTCATTATCTGGAAATTTGTCAGCTGGCGGCGGAGCTTCTTTGACAATGCGCGGCGCGGCAGCGAACGGGCGTTTGATTTCCCTGACAAGATCGACGCATCAAATTTTGAAGATCAGAATCTGAAGCGGTAGCTGATGGTTTGGCCCGTTTACCGTTCAAAGGCACGGTTCACCACTTGTAGTTTTGAGGGCTTTGGGGGACACTCTTTAGTTCAATTTTGCTGAAATTTGTGAACGAAAAGAGAAGGTTTTATGAAGTCGCCAGTTCGAGTAACCGTTACCGGAGCAGCCGGACAAATCAGTTATGGACTTTTGTTCCGAATTGCATCGGGCGATATGTTGGGCCCAGACCAACCTGTTATTCTGCAGCTGCTCGAGATTCCGCCCGCAATGAACGCGCTCAACGGCGTCGTGATGGAATTGGATGACTGCGCGTTTCCACTACTGAAAGGAATCGTTGCTACTGATGATCCCAACGTTGCGTTCAAGGATTCGGATTTTGCACTTCTTGTTGGTGCGATGCCGCGCAAAAAAGGTATGGAG
>CAYTPS010000051.1:0-18582 GCA_964439245.1 uncultured Pirellulaceae bacterium
CTAGGCCTTCGGCACACCTTCGCTCTTTGGCAACGATCGCTGGCCTTGGTACAATTCTCGTAGTTCAGGCATCGTTCGCTTCGTTTAGGGCGGTTTCGTAAAAACCTTCCGTTGTCCGAAGGAGACTTCAGAAAAATGACCGATTCATTCTGGGCCGGCGGCCCAGACGCGTACGCCAATAGCCTTCGCGCGCACTACAAGCCGCGGCTAGACGAATTGAAAAAACGTCGCGATGACTCTGACAGCATTGAACGTACACAACTTGACGCAGCAATCGAGCGTTTGGAGGCCGAATACAAATCCAAGCGGGATTCCATCGATGACAGCTTGTTCTAAACAGTGTGTTTGATGCGAAGTCACCTACCGGTATGTTGGAATGAATGCTAGAGGAGTACTTGGTCGTTCGGCAACTTGTTTTTGGCGTTTACACGCAATAGACTCCCCGCCCGACGGGGTTCCAGGTGAAGAGAATCGGATGAACTTCACCGTAGGTGTCGCCAGTGTGCCTGAGCCAACGTCAGCCAATTTGGTACTGAGCCTTGCATTGGCGTTTGCCCTTCGGCGTGCTCGGCGGTAGCCCCAAGTTTGGTTCTCTGAAAGCTCGATAGCTCCGCGTCTAAAACTATTTTCTCTGGCCGCGACTACTTGGTATGATGTTGGTGTCACCATTCCAAACTTGATCGAGTTAACTCATGCCCAAACGACGAATCCGCAACGCTCTTGTTTACTTCCTACTGTTGATTGGCTTGACCATTTCTGGGGTAAGCCAAGTTGCCGAGAACTACGTACAAGCGCAGGCGGCATCGAACGTCTCATCGGACACCCGCATGGAGTGGTGGCGTGAGGCACGCTTTGGCATGTTTATACACTGGGGACTGTACGCCGTTCCGGCCGGTGAGTATCAAGGAAAAACAGTCAAGGGTATCGGCGAATGGATCATGAGTAAGGCAAACATACCGCGTGATGAGTATGAAAAATTCGCCCCTCAATTCAATCCTACGAAATACGATGCCGACCAATGGTGTCAAATGGCCAAACAAGCCGGCATGAAGTACATCGTGATCACATCAAAACATCATGATGGATTTAGCCTCTTCGATACGCCGGGAGAGTACGACATCGTCGACGCAACGCCGTACGCCAAAGATTTGCTCAAACCACTTCAACAAGCCTGCGTAAGGCATGGTTTAAAGTTCTGCACGTATTATTCGATAATGGATTGGCACCACCCGGCCCAGTTACCGGCCAAAATGAAGAAAGGCAGGCCGGTTTGGAATCCGACAAAAATCGTCGATGAGCAGAAAGAAGACTACACCAACTATATGAAATCGCATCTGAAGTTGTTGGTTGAAGACTACGGAACTCACGTACTGTGGTTCGATGGCGAGTGGCCCAAATGGTGGACCGACGCCGATGGGCAAAAACTCTACTCTTGGCTACTAGAGATGAATCCAAATTTGATCGTAAACAATCGGATTGGTTCTGGCAGAAAAGGAATGTCTGGTTTTTCCAAAGAGGGTTCGTTCGCGGGCGACTTCGGTACGCCCGAACAAGAAATCCCTGCCACTGGCGTCGACAGTGACTGGGAATCCTGCATGACAATGAACAAAACTTGGGGCTTCAAGCAGGCCGACAAGAATTGGAAAAGTACAAAAACGCTTGTTCGAAACTTGATCGATGTTGCCAGTAAGGGCGGCAACTATTTGTTGAACATCGGCCCCAAAGCGGACGGCACCTTCCCCGAGGCAAGCGTAAAACGATTGCGTGGCATCGGTGACTGGATGGCCGTCAACTCGGAAGCCATATACGGCAGCAAGGCTGCTCTATTTCTTCCCGACTGGGGCAGAATCACTTGCAAAGACGATGCGCTTTACCTGCACGTGTTTGACTGGCCAGCTAGTGGCAGGTTGTCGATCCCGGCACTATCGAACAAGTTTAGTGGAGCGTCTTTGTTGGCCACCCCGGAAAAGATGCTACAGGTTGATACACCGGGCGAACGTTGGGTCATCGAACTACCGACTAGCGCGTCTGATCCGATCGCGACTGTGATTAAGGTCCGTGTCGCGGGGATGCCAAAGCTGGCAAACTAGCCGCCGAAGCCTACTTTCTTTGAAACAAGATCCTTCACCTTACGAGAATCTTCCCTCAGCCATCCGCCCTTCTGTCGCTTGTTCAGCTTGCGTAGTTCAATCACCGATCGTTGGCGACCGATTCGGCCGGCAACTAAATCGCGATAGATCTGTTCAGACTTTTCACGGCGGCGGATGGAATCATTTACGTCCAAAAATTGCTCCGCCCAATCCACCGCCCAGCCATTGAGTTCACTGCGTATTCGGCTGAGAGTGCTATCTGAAGGGGAGCCGAGTGTTTCTTCGGAGGCCGCGCTATCTGGGGTACTCCCCCACTTATCTGCGGCCGTCTTCAAACGCAGATCTAACTGATCTAGTTTTAACTGAAGGTCAGCGCGTTGCAGGTGCCTATTGTTTCTGCACTGCTGAACAGTACGTTTCATCTCTTCAACACATAATTGCCCAATGACTGGCATCGCCGAAAGTGTCTGGACCGCTTTCTCGGCCACTGCAATATCGCGACTGCCGGTGGCCTCGCAAGCATCGTGACAAACGTCCCATGCGTGAAAGCGATAGACAAAATCCAACCCGGTGCCCTTAATGTTCTGAAGCCCCATAATTCGCGCGAGGTATCCCGGAGGAACCTCATCAACGACGCGCGTTATCACTTCCTCGCCGGTGGCATCGACATCAGGCACGGCAACAATTTTACGCTCGAACCACTTTCGCATCGCCAGCCGGTATTTTTCGTTAACCGTGTCGGCGATCGATTCGGGGGCGTCCTCGATTATTTCAAACAGCTCAACATATTCGGCAACAGCGACTGTCAATTGCCGGAAATGCCCGATCACCGCATCCGCGTCTGTTTTTTCGATCGGCAACTCTTGAAGTGCCACAGCCAATTGTTCGGGCGTCGCAACGGCACTTATCATTTCATCAAGATTGCTCTCATTTATCTCTGATCCACGCTCGGACAGCAGGCTGGAAAGCATCGCTTTGAGACGCACCCCAATGTCTTGCCGCGACAGAGGCTGGCGAGCGTCGATCGCTGATTGCCGCAAAACATCTTTGGCGTGCGCGATATCCCACTGACCATCAGACGTTTTTAGACTCAATTCGGCTTCTCGCTCTTGCCAGCACTCAGAGATGAACTTGCGAAGGCCGTTAAGGTTACTCCCGATCAGAAAGAAACGGTCGGCATTGATATCGTTGACCAAAATACTGGCAAACACTTTCGAGCGCGGAACGCGGTCCGCTCTGTTGTTGACAACTCCGCAGATCCAAGTTGTCGGATCTTCCAAGTGGTTTTGCTGGGCATAGCCAAGTCGTCTCCAGTTTCCCATGCAGCCGAATCGCTCGTTGGCAGACATGCCGTTGGTAAATTCGATTCTCCGGTTGCGAACCGATGCCACCGGATGAGTCTTCAGCACTCCCAGATCGGGGACCAATTCGTCAGCCATCGCTTTAAATGATTGCGCCTGCGAGACACCAAGGTTCTCCGCCATGCGGGCGACCAGCGCGATGTTGTCGGGATGCTCCTGATAGGGAAATCTGGCAAGGATATCGTCAGTAATCAAACCGGACTCCAACCAGCCTACGGGCTGCAATTCGGTATCGTGCTTCCTGCACCTTTCTCGGACATAGGGCAACATTTGTTCTTCGGTCGTGACCAGCGTCGAATTGGACGGCACAAACCCAGAGATCGTCTCGGCCACGTTGTAGCCGGCGGGCCCTTGAATATCCTCATGATCAGGATATGTATTGGTAATGGTCGCAAGGTCGTCATTCATCCACTGCTTCTGGAGAACGTCCACATAGTCAGGGTTGAGCGCCATACACTCCCAAAGAAAAACCGATGATTTCATTTTGGCAGCCATATTGACCAAATGTTTTTGTTCCCAGATGGTTGCTTTGTCATATGGCCGGAAGAGCGGAATTTCCAGCGGTTCACCGAAAGCAAACGAGTGAATGAACATAGCTTCGCATCCGGTTGTCTTGGAGACCAAGCTATATCCCAAGACATTCATTAGCGCTGCCTTGAGTCGTTCGGTGCCAGATTTACCGCGCGTTCCCCACCCTCCGATGGTTAGTGCGATTCGTTGACGAGATTTCCGGAAGCGATAGTTTGTCCAGCAATGCCGAGCCATCACTAGAAGAAACACCACGCCAGCAAACAGTACAAGTTCTTCCAGCGAGTTCTCGAACAAGGAGCTGAAGTAAACAGTAAAACGATTGAAGAATCCAATTACTCTCTCTGGGAGTGACGCCCCAACTGCTTGGGTAAGAAACGGCACCATCCACGGAACGGCGGCCGCCTTTGAGAAAAAGCGTGTGACACTGTCATCAACACAAGAGATCTCCTCGTGGTCTGCAGTGGCATCACTAGCTGTGGCACACTTTCCACGATATCGATGGGCTTGGAAGTCAATCTTGAATCCCAACTCTTCAAAGGACGCGAGGTACTTCCGCGACTTGATTTCGTCTCCTTCGAAGTTTCTTGGTTCGGCATACTCGGGTAGGCCAAGGGTCAATCGCCAGCAGGCTTTGCATCGTTGCACGAAAGTGGGTGGCGCCATAACGCGTGTTACACCTTGGGCGCTAACAAAAGAAACCGATTGAGGCTTCAGCCAGCTCATATTGATCAGCGAAATAAAGTCATCCGCCAACGGTAGAAACGGGCGCCAAGTCCCATCTTCGCCAATCACCAGTGGTTCACCCGGAACTTTCGTCTGGCTTAATTCACCCGTGATTTGCGAAGGCGCTCTCAGCTTCGAAGTACTTATTCGTCCGACAGTATGACGATGTCCCTGCCGTTTGTCGGTGGCCGATCGCGAGACCTCAAACAAGAACCGCCAAAGTCTGAACCCAAAACTGGGTCCACGCGAGACTCTTACCCCCCAAAACGTTCTGTTGATGTCGTAACCAAAATCATCTTGTGAAAGAACCGCGAACAAACGACCAAGTGTGACATCGTCGATCCAACTGAACCAAGCCGACGGAAATTGTTTTGAACGCCCTACCTTAATCTTTTGCAACTCTGGCTTTAGTTGTTCAACCAGACTTCGAATCTCAGGATCAAGCAGCGCCCAGAGCCTTTCACATGCCTGACACGCCCACCGTCGTACTGCCGTCGACGGGTGCCGCTCCTGAATGTTTAGCAGCGCCGGGAGGATTTGCTTACGTACGACCGTCTCCATCGTAAAACACGCTTGTGTCTGATCGCTACCAGAAAGTGCTTCACTTCGTTCAAGTAGGCATCTAGTCGAAGTTACTGCCGCCCCCGCCGCCGCACGCAAAACGAAAGGATCCGTTTCTGCCTCCAGAACATCCGGCAACAGTTTCAGAAAATCAAGATACTGCTGCGGTGTCAAACGTTTACGCATCCCAACCGTCATTGCGCTTGCACGCACCTTGGGGTCAGGATCGGTCAGCGCACTGTCCCACCAGTATTGGCGAACCTGCCGGATGTTGGAGAAGAATGTCGCTTGGGTTACCTTTTGGCGCACAAACGGGCTGGGATCGACGACCACGGTTATTCCCAGCGGTTCCTCGGGAAACTGCTTTATTCGATCACCAATCACCTTCCAGATATGCTGCCGAACGAAAAGATCGTCGCCTTCACCTGGTTTCTCTAGCCGTTGCTTCATGACCCTGGCCGCCATTGGAAACGACAATGCAGACAGGATTGAGATTGCTTCGCATTGAATCCAAACCTCTGAATTCCGTTGGCGTGCAGCACGATCTATGAAATTCAACATTTGCTGGCTGAGCAATTCCACGGCGACGTTGGGAGGAACGGATTGAAGCATGACGCGCATCGCTCGAATCGCGGCTATATGAACGCGACTATCACCTTCATAGACTAGACTAGCGAAAATCGCGGACTCAATTCCCAACCGTCCCCAAACACCCGAGAGACGGTTCATCTGATCTGATAACATGCCTCCTTTACTGGGTGCACTGAGCTCTAAAGATCGATGGAAGACATGCACGGTCGCCTCGGCAAGTCTGCCGAGGACAAAACTGACTTGCATCTCACACTCGCCGATCTTCCGATAAAAACGATCACTAACGGCTTCCTCGTCAAACCATCTTGAGAAAGCCATTTCGTCGGCAACAAGTTCGTTAGGCGTGGCTCCTATCTCAGCCGCGAAGTGCAGAATAATCTCGCGTCGGTCACGCATCGTCGTTGCCGCAGCAACGTCACGCTGGAACAACTTGTGTACTGCCTTCAACTGCTTAAGTTTCTGGACAGCTTCGTGCAGACTGAAGACGAGGAAATCACAGAGGAACCGTGGCGCTTGCGAACCTTGTCGCTCATGCTGTTTTTGAACCTCCCCTCGCAGCCAATTTTCGCGGCGAAGTTGCGCGACACTGCCGATACGAGATTCGGTGTCCTTAAGAATAGCAGTCAGCCAATCGACAAAACCGGACTTAAGACCATCAAGATAGTCTCGATTCAGTTTTCGCTGGTATTCATTGAGTCCAAGTTCCAACAATTTGGCAATTCTACGTTGTCCAGCAGGCGTTATCAAAAACGCCAGTGAGTCACCGGAGGGTGTCGAAGGAGTATGTCTGCTGTTGGATCGGCGTTCGCGCGAGACAATGGGGTGCCTCCGCGCTGTTGGCGTTGCGTTGCGTTTCTTAGTGCTCGCTATCGCCATCGATGAACCTGTCAATTAACGCGTGTCAATTTTCGCTGCGCGTTCTTGCTTAAGTGAACGGAACAAGATCGTTCCTGGGCGGAAATCACGATAGAGCCGCGCATCATTGAAATAGCGGCTGAAGAAAATCCCAACGCTTGTACCGCCGTTAATCTCATGAATCAAAGAGAAATCCACCTCGGACCGGAACCCCGCCTCGCTCCATTTTTCCGATTTCAAATCGATTCGTAAGACGTTTTGAACCGACGTCTCCGTTCGATCATTGTCGGACAAAAAGCCCGTCATTCGATAGCCAAGATGCACTTGTAGCGCTCCAAGCAAATGATCGGTACCAATAGCAAAACCTGCATTGTCCGGAATCAGCTGATCCTCGTTAGTGTTTAACATTGGTCGCAGATAAAATCTTCGGTCCATATATCTTTGGTAGACAAACTGGTCCGATAACCGTAGGCCGTACCGATGGTTCAGCTTGTAAATTGTGAATATGTCACGATCCAGTTCACCTTCGGCAAACAAATCACCAGTTTCACTCAAGTAGCGTGCAAACACGTTAATCGACGGCCGGTGTAACAGGTAGGGATTGAGATAGTAGCTGCGGCTGAGGCCACCAGAGAATCCAGCAGTCCATGGGAATGAGTTTCCAAAGCCTTGCACCGGTGTACCTCCGTATTGACCAAGGGCATGCACTCTCCAGTTCAGTTGTAGCGGTCCTTGACCGTCGGCCGAATTGTCACAACGTTGATTGACAGTGCCAAGGTTTCGGACGCGCTGGTGATTGAGACCAAACGCGGGTCCTGATCCAAGCCGTGGTCGCACCAAAAAATTCGTTTGACGGTATTCATCTTTCCACTGATCATATTTTCGGTGGGAGAAATTTATGTCAAAAAATTGGCCGGGCAACTGATCGGTTGGGAATTCATCAATCACGCGGCGCTGTCGATACCCCATGCGAAATCCAATCGTACCCGAGTCATGTACACCCAACTGAGTCACGTCATCAATATCAACGTCTACCGGATCTGCATCAGGGCCGCGTAACGACAATAGATCCAATGACTCTACTGGCTGGACCTGCGATTCATGCTCTGCAGCGGCAAAGACTTCGTCAACGGCCTCGTGCACCCAATGTTGGTTCTGTTCTTCTGGCTTTATGCTAGGCCGAAAGACGGGCGAGACAGCCTCCGCCATATCCAGCTGGAAGATGCGAAAACGACCAATTCTACTTCCGACATCTGGAACCAGCTCGAATGTCTTGTCTCCCTCGACTACCGGCACGATACGGGTGTGAACTTGATCATCCACCAAACGATCAATTCGAAAAACACTTGGACCGGCACCACGAAAGCTCAGCGGCTCGTCCGCCGTTGCAACATGCCACGACTTCACCTCTGGCTCACACGCCGGGCTGCCGGTGGAACTAACGGATCCGTCTGGCAGCACCTCGTCCACGTTCACCGCAACGTAATGATTGCCCCAAGGCTGTGGTTGCCAGAACGTAATACGTTCGGAGCCCGGCTGAAGCTGAATTCTAAATTTTTCGATTTGTTGATGAGACTTGAGAGTCACCGAATCCTGCTTTCCATCAATCTCCCAATAAACTAGCGTGTTCTTCGTTGGCAAAAATCCAACGCGTGGCCTGGCAAGGGTGACTTCTATCTCGGGCGCAAATATTTTCGACAAATCGATCTCGAGAGGATTTTCGCCGACGATAGCCCGATCGATACGCTCCACTCCCAGCAAAGTTTTCCTCGTGCGTGTCTTGGGATTCAGCGGACGCCATGCATCGCGTTTCTCCAAATAGATCCCAGCGCGGCGATCGAACTGCTCAAAACGCTTCCAAGTCGACCCTGCCTTGAGCATCGTTAGTAGATCAACCAACAGATCTTGCTGGGGATACTTTTGCACCATCAATTCCAATATGGCGATCTTCTGTAAAGGTAGCGATGGCTGCTTGGTCAACATCGTTTTCTGGTCGAAGACTATCGAGATTGCCAGTTTGTCAATTTCGTCCTGCCCCAGTACGACGAACGGGGCGTTACCCGGATCAACTCGATTCCGCCAAGTTGGAATTTCACCTAACTGACTATTCAAATGCGGTCGCAACGCCTCCAAGTCAAACTCACCTCCGTAATATCGTCGGAACGGGTGGTCAAGCGATCTCCCTTTCTGCTCGCGACTGACCAACCGAACTGAATCAGTCCCGATTGCGTCATCACTAGCCTCTCCCAACAATTCGCAACGCGGGCCAAATTTCCCCAGTGCGACCGCAGCGAGAGTTGTCTCGGTGATCGGAGGCAAGACGGGAGACGCAACTTCCGGCCGCTCGACATGTACGCGGAACAGCATGTCAAGGTTTCGGGTGGTTAACTTCAATGCGTTGAGCCCAGCTGGAATCTGCAACTCCACAAAAACGCGTTTACCCGGTTGGTAAAGATGCGTAAGACCATCGATCTTCAGCGTATCGGACGGCACATTATTGATGATGGGGATACGCTCGAGTTGTTGACCGTTACTGATTTCCAGCACGCCATTGAGTGCTTGTTCGGCAGGACGCTGACCATATTGCCAGTCCCTTTGTCCCCCTGCCAAATGGAGCGGTCTACATTCAAGTCGAATCTTACCGGGGCCATGTACATGAAGTGTCGAAACATCTCCTTCGTCAGCGCGCGAAAACTCCATTCGCAAATCGCGCTCGAGAGAATAGACGGTAGCGGCTCCTTGGCAGTTTGAGACCAAGCCACGTTCGTTTTTCCACATCCTGCGGCCAGGATGTTTTTCCAACCAGCTTTCCCAGTCCTCAATAGCGGACATACGCGTCAAAAATTCTGGGCTGCTTAGACGGGTAAAAATATAGTCCCCGTATTTCCAGTGTTTCAACCACTGTTGCCCCTCTTCCCCTGCGGCATCAAGCAATCGGAATGCACGTTCATATTGGCCAATGTGCATGGCTTTCATTGCGCCCCAGAAGTTGCGAGCTTCCACGTTATCGATTCGTTTTAGGGCTTCCTTAAATGTCTTCCACCAGCGCAACTGAAAACTACACCGCAAAACCATTTCGTCAACTTCTGGTCCGGAGGCTGTCGGTGGTATCGAAAGCAACGCGAATCGATAGCGCCCGTTGTCGGCCAATCGCTGTGCCAATTTGATTTCAAATTCTTCCCCACCAATTCGATCAACGCCATAGGCCAAATACATTTCGCTCAGCGTGTCTCCGGCAGGTTCGCCCTCTACCTCAAGCAACAGGCTTTCCAACATTGCCTTCTTCAGCTTTCCATCCTTGGAATACTTGAGCCAGCCACGCCGCTCTCGGTTTGCCAAAAAGTCTTCGCCCAGTTGCTGCAGCACCTGCGACCGGGTGATGATGGCCTCGCGCCGAACGCTTCCCTCAGCGTGCTTAATCAACCCCGTAAGCACCTCCAAGACTCCGTGCCAGTTCCCTGATTCAGCCATCGCCAACGCTTTGGCTTGGTGGTGTTCTTGCTGTTTCCTAGACCACTTCAGCCCGGCCTTTTCAAAGCTGTCCCCAATCGAAGTGCTTGCGTCCATTTGCTTCTGGTGGCTTTTCAAAAGCCGCTGTACATCGATCGAATTGTTATTGAGTTGCGCACCAGAAAACTCCTTCATTACAGGCACCGTACTGGCTTGCCTGCCATGCTTCCGATAGGCGAGCTCTGATAGCTCGGTGTAGTTCGCCACTAAATTTTGGACACCTATATGAAGTGTCTCATCGGAATCGGATTCCGCCGAAATCTTGATTTGATTAACTGACGGTGGCAAAACAAATTCTGCGACGGCAGCATCGATCATTGCGACGGGCTGCTTCAGCACTGAGAATGGTCCTCCCCACGGCCCACTGTCATACCGCTGATGTGTTTCGGCCAAACTGGCAACGGCCGCTTCGGCGCGTCCCGGGACAAATGCTGAAAGCTTCAGCGTGCTCTGAGGAAACAGGTGCAGTTCAAACGGCGCTCGTTCATCGTACTGAACCAAAAGTTTGGCGTTACCAGTCATTCTTTGGCGATCGACGATCACACGTACCAATGAGGCGCCCAGTTCTTCTGACGGGCGAAAGATCAGGTCGCCACATTGGCAATTTTGACCGCTGTTTGGATCTTGCCACCCGCCACTAGAAATCTGGTACAGCGTTGTTGTCGCCAATCGCGCCGCCTGTTCGTCGATGTGTTGTTGGCCGACGGTGGTCTCAGTCGCCGCTTGGTTTGCCCTCCGAATACTACGCACCGGGAACGAAACGTATCGTGGATTGGGGGAACCATGTAAATCGATTGGCGGCAAATCTCGATAATACGTGAATCGGTGACGGATTTTCTTAGCCAATTCGGCGACCGTCAATTCGTCACCAAAATCGCTTTCGCCGTGTCGGCGTGATGCGATTGATCGCATCCACATGTATGATCGCAAACCTCCATAGCGAATGTTATTGTCGCGCGCGACTTGAAGCAATTTGGGATAGTTCAGCCAAGGGTCCCAGTATGGATGAGGGCTTCGCGTCTGTCGCTGGACGCCATTGGAAAGATAGTCATCGAGTGTTTTCCCGTCGTCCAAAAAGTCCTTTTCCAACCAAGCGTCCTCATCCAGCAACTGCGTCTCCCATGCAGGAGGGTTGTATTGGTAATTGATTCGTGGGTTTACCAATTTCAACCCGATCGCGTTGGCGTTCAGTAGAACGGGATGGGACACCTCAATTTCAATCGCGTGGTTTTCAGATTCGATATCCAGGTAGGCAAACTCCCGTTGGCCAATTAGCTTTTCTGTTCCGTCAATGAATTGTCGATGCATCCGTTGCGGAACGGTGTCAAACAGGAGGGTCCGATGGTAGATGCCGTCATAGAAGATCTTGACCCAGTAGAACTGATGCTGACTGACATCAGAATCGTAGACAAGCCGTGACTCCAAGCGTAAACGCGTGTTGCTATCGACCTCCAATGCATATCGCTTTCCTGGTTTTACAGGAGTGTAGAATCGTGGTCTTCTTCCACGGTCATCGGAAACCTCAACCTGGGGCTGTTCACATACCACCGAACACTGGTAGTAGTCCAACAACCGTCCCGGGTTGCGTGTCGAGGTAAAAACGGCAACCGTGATTGCGTTCTCCGCATAAGGGGATCGCATCACACGCCCCAGCGAAATTCCGGATTGATCCGGAGCAGCAATCAGGGATTTTTGATTCTCCGAACGCGCGGCTTTCAGTTTGCGAAACAAACCGGAGCCGTTGGACGTAAAAATTTCAGTCTGGCCATCAGTTAGTTGCATGTGGCTGCACGACTGAACTCGAATATACTCATGATCGGGAACTTGGAAGTCGACGAACTCGCCCGGCTCAAGGGTCACCACGTTCAGCCGATATTGTCGCGAGTGCTTCGCTGCTTTCCCAGCAACGTGTTGAAGTTCACTTGCCAGATTCTCCCAGCGCACTCTCGCAAATGCTGGCGCGCGACGATCTTTTCTCGAGTCGATCTCCTGTCCATGGAGTGCTGTCGAAAGCAGCGTACAGAAGCACAACATGTACAGTAAACCGTTGCCCACCGCGCACCTTCGGCCAACAAAACGTACAACGTAATTTAGCGCTTGAGTGACCGACATGAAGGCGGGAGAACGATCTAAAAACTGGCAGGATGACACGCGCAAAACTTAGCCAATAAAACGTCTTGCTAGCGAGTCTAGAACTGCCGGGAGATTAGAGATTTTTCAGGATTCTCACAAGCTTTACCGGATTAGATTAAAGTCATCTCAATTGAGGAAAATGGGCTTTTCTTCGCGATCGGGCTTGACCAATGAAGCAAAATCTAGGCCACGTACGGTCGGCAGCGGAACGACAAGATCGGGGCAATTTTAGGGGACTTTTCGGACGTTGATTGCTCTCCGAAAACGCAATTTCTCTGACGTACTGGCTGGCGGTAACGCTAAGGCCCAACCGCTGCCAAAATGCTGGCAAAGAATAGCTCTCGAACGCTAGCAGCAGACACCAACTGCTGTCTAAATGAGGGGTTCATTTCAAGGTGCAAGAATCCGACGCTTCCCAATTGCTGCATCAAATTGGCTTGGTGATTGTCCGTTCCGCCAAGCCAGCGCGTCTCCAACGGGTAGAGTCTTGTGTGCGATTTCCCAAAGTTGATCTTGAATTCCTCGGCTACAAGGCGCGCGTACCTTCCAGGAAACTTAGTTGTGTCGCTAACGATCATGTTGGCAGTCCTACCCGCATTCGTCTTTTGAGCATTGCTAAATCCGTGCAGTTGCAGAACAACGGATTTCGAGCGGCTCGCCACAACGGCTTCTGTAAATGCGTTGAAATAGTTTCTCTCGCAATGAGCCAGATCAAGTTCTTTGCGATGGATGGTGTTGAATCCAACGGCCCAGACATTATGCTCCTCAAACATTTTTCTCGCGATAACGCCTGTCTTGGCGTCATTGAATCGGTGGGGCGCTTGCAACACAATTTTAGAATCACTAAGACTTCGAATCGCATAGATTCCACGGCCCCATCGTTGATCAGATTTCTCGACTACAACGATTACATCTGAACCTAGGAGCTCACGACATTCCCAGCCCTCTTGTTCCCACTGTTGACTTAGTTCCGCGTCAACAGTGCCTACGGCCAATGTCTTCTCAAAAAGTTTCTTGAAATTTACGACCTGTGTTTGCTGAGGCATGGTCAACTGTGCACCGACAATCGAATCCTTAAAGATCTCCTTCAGCGAAATTCTTGTTTTGCGTGGCAGCGTCGAATGTTCGCCTACGGACATCTCGGATACTAGTTTGACAGTCTGCGCACTAGAGATCGATGGCAACCCAACCACTGGGCTGATAACCACGCATACTGAGATGAATATCAGAGTGCTAGTTGATCGAATCATTGAACTCCCCTAGGTCTCGAACAATCGGACGCAGTTGGTGCAGCACTACAAAACCTCGCCGATTACCATCCATACGATGGGTTTTGATGGTGTATTCGCCTGGCGGCAAGTCTTCGCCCAACTGAAGAAAACACTTGTGCTCGACATCCAAAGGTGTGTCAGACCCGACTAACACCGCACGCTGTTGTTGCTGTGCCTTTAGATCGTAAATTCGATTCAAAACCGTCAGGTGCTCCACCGGACCGGTCGGTCTCAGACCTGATACATCTTCCGGTACGACGATGTTGACCCCCAATTTGCAACGCTCAGCAACATCCTGTTCTCGATAAATCGAAAGCGTGAGCGTTTCAGCTTCGGACGAAGTCTTTGTATATTTGAATTCCAGTTCACCGTCCTGTAATCGGCATGCAGTACGTTTGAGGTAACGTTGAGCCCCGTCAATTTGGGCTCCACTAAAGAACAAACGAGTGTTCTTATCGCACTCAAAACGGATTGTCGAAGTAGCTTCAGTTCGTTTCAGGTTCAATTTGACCTGACCGCGCGAGGAGACTAAGGATTCTTCCTGAATGAGACGGCCGTTGCGCCAGACTCTTAAATCTCCCGGACGTTTCGCAGTCGAAATGTATGTGAGTCGATAGTCATCTTTTGTTTCAAATTCGTATTCGGTGATCGAATGTTGACGATTGGCAGTAGCCTCGAACAACCAGGCGTTCACAGCCCGGCGTTTAATTGGGCTGTCGTCGTCAGAGGGAACAAGAATTTGGCGACCGATCCAATCTCCCCGTGGTTCGTAGCGATGCCACGTGAACGCCTCTGGATCCAACGCCTCTTCGGCGTCAGCATCGAGGTCGATGATGCCCATTCTAGATTGAGATGACAACATGAATGATCGATTGGCAGCGATCAAATCAATATGCGAGTTTGGCTTTAGCCCAAACCATTTTCTCGTGAGGCGGTTTTGACGCTCGTAAGGTTGCTGATCTTCTGGAATGCGGGTTAACCACGGGACATTCTGCGGTCGCACTGAGGCGTTCACCAAGAAGGGCTCATCTGACTCCAACCGCAGGGTGGTCGCTGCCGGTGGCACAGAAAAATAGAAAGCCACCTTTTCAGATATCGGATAAGGCACCGATTGCTTCCAGATGCGATCATAGGGAGAGATTTCTGGAGTAATCTCCATGGTTCCTCGATCGATCTGGTTTCCTTCATTGTCCAAATATTCCCACCGAAGCTTACGTACATTATGCCAACCTTCGGGTTGTTCGAACCTGTTGGTGTCTCTGACAAGATTCTCTTCGGATAGAAATGCGTTTCCGTACCCGAGACGCACTGACAGCCTGAAAGGCGTTGGTTGATCTTCGACGTGGCTAATGGGAAAACTGATTCCGGCCTGGTCTGTCAAATACACACGCAACGATTTTTCACCTGCGTCTTTTGTCAATTCAACTTCTTCACCGATTCGTAAAGGCTTTCTTTCATCGTCCACAACCGTCGATTCGGCAGCAAGGTTGGTCCAGTAGCTACGAAAACAGATCGGCTCCGAACTCTCCAGCTCCAGAATACCTCCCTCATAGTTTTGCTCTACAACCAGCTGGTTTTCTGACACAGCATGTTGAAAAGGCTGGGGTGGATTGCCTTCTGCATCAAACCAATTCCCCGTCACGTATGCCGGTCGCGATGTGGCGTGATTGGTACGTTCAATGGTCAATCGCAACTTGCCACGGCTTTGCGGCACGGCGACAGTCGCCCGCCAACCCGGCTCAAGAAACGTCCCCAATCGTTTTGTTTCTTTAGAGACCTCCTGATCGTCCACATCACCAAAAAAATACAGGTGGCGAATCGTCCCGGCTTCGATTGGCGGGGCTTTCATCCATTGCCAGCGAAGCAAACTAGCGCGTTCAGAACTTGTGAGAAACTTGTGATCAAAAACGCAGAATCGCGCAAGGCTCCTACGGGTCTTCTTGGAAATCTGCCTCCATGTCGCCCTTTCATTGTAGTGAGGGCGTTCGTGACGCGTCCTTACACGTGCTACGATTTCCACAACCTCAGGATCTTTCTCGCCTGCACGAATTCGGACTCGACTAGGACGCAACCCTTCATTTGAGATTGGAATCTGAATGAAACGAGTCTGAGTCGCAACCATGGAAGTCTTCCCAAAGACTAAAGGATCAATGAACTCACCCGTATCGGCATCAATCAATTCCCGCACACCGCTTCGCAGATGGTAAGTGGATTCATCGATCAAGTTTCCGCGAGAATCCAAAAGTTGGTACTCGACGCTATATCGCCAGCCGCTTCGTGGATCAGTCTGGCTCTCTTGCGGAAGCTCTGTATCACGCAACGCACCATTGGTCATCAAGCGCACACTTACCGCATCTGAAGGAACGTAGAATTCCGACCACTGATCATCGCTGAGAAGCGTCGTGGAAATCCGATTGGATTTTTTTTGGTTGACCTCTTGCGAATCAATTCGGTACTGCTGCGCGGTGGCGGTCACGAAAAGATACAGACCAATGACCGCAGCCAATGCAAACAAACTCAAAAACCAATCACGGAATCTCATTTTCAGTGAACCTCCAACCACAGCTTTCGGGAGGCTACAAACTTGTCGACTTCCAATCTTCCCGCATTGTTGACCTTCACGACATCAGTACCGATAAATCCCGTCAAATTCATCATTGCTGCAAGTCGCTGTTGCCCAACACTAACCAACAGGAACGCCTGACCTGAAACAGTGTCAACAACGTGGGTAAATTTCCATTGTGGATGACTACTTATAACCTCGAAGAGTCTGACCACGTCGAAGTTCTCTACATACGCACTCAGCTGGCCTTTGAGATTGGCAAATCGAATTGGTCTTTGGCTCAACAGAGCAGCACCAGAGGTCTTTGAAAAATGTTCTCTTAGGTACTCAACCAGGTTAGTCTCCACGGTATCAATGCCACATGCCGCCATCTGCGCCGAAATCGAATCATCAACCGACTGACGGCGGTATTTTGTTCGCAATGAAGGCGATAGCCAGAGACTTACCACTTCCTTGTTCTGTGAAACTTGAATGGCGGCAGCCTTCATCAAAAGTCCCAATTCGTAGCCGGCGGTGTTATAAGAACCGTCTACAAAACCAATAGAAAAACCGTCTTGCTGTAAACTCTCCACCAATTCTCGCTTCAATGGAGTCAACCGATCTAACCGCGTATTGCCGCGATCGGTAGCAACGACAATGTCGTGTTCAACAGGTGCCTGAATCGCCCGCGCTTGGCAGATCAGAAACGGACGGTCGTTGAATTTGCGGAATAGGACCTGCCGGACAAGATTGAAAAGGTTCCTTCGATTGGATGTTTTCGATATGTCCGAAGTACCATCATTGTTGGCTCGTGGATGAGCTCCTGCGATCAACAGAACAGATGCGTGGGGGCGTTTGAATAGGCTTACACCAAAATCAAATGACCGGTTTTCGAACAACGGTCTTGGAATTTCAACCCCGAGGTTGTCCATCAACGATGGCCGAAATAAATAGGTTCCCCAACCTTTGATTTGGTCATCTCGAGCATTCTCCGACAAAGCGACAACCTGTTCGCCAGTTAGCTGATCAGCCATTACTTGCAATTGGTAGCCTTGAATGTGAGCCGCAGAATGGATCGCGTCCAGTCTGACTCGCACCGGAGGCGTCAGCCAACTTGGAGCATTCTTTTCTCGAAAATCATATTTGTCGTCGTGTTTAATCTCTCCCATCAAAGTGATCAGTGGTCCAACGACTTCGTGATCCATGAACAACATGTCCTGCATCGTTGCTGACACATAACGGTTAGAGCCCATCTTGAGGATTTTCGATTTTGCTTCAGCAAGAAACGCCTGCAGAGACTGCTGTCTCACAGAGATACCGTGCGCTTGGTTTAATTTGGCAGAGGAAGCCGCCAAAGTTGTTTTGAGTCCTTGAGACACGTCCGGCGCTTCTGTATCTTTTTTGCTTGACGCCGAGGACGTTTTCGTCGACCTCTCTTGAACGGGAGGAGGTTTTTGGGACACTTCCGGTGACTCTGTCTTTTTCTTGCTTGACACCAATGACGCCATCATCAATCGCTCCCGAACCGGACGATTGACGGCTAATTCAGCATACGCAGTCGCTCTGCTGACGCGGTTAGCAAACGGACTTTCCTGCCACTGAATATCGTAGGAACCGACGATAGATTTCAGCAATTCAAGTTTGAGATCTTTCGGCAATTCCGATTTCGCGAACAACCGCGAACGAGGTACCGCTGCTAATTTCTCTCCACCTTCCCCCTGAATAGAAGAAGCATGCAGTCGAGGTGTCATCGCGCGAATCTGTACCGTTTGCCGCCGCCCAAAGACACTGTGAAAGACTGAAAACATCGTGTTCTTAAATCGTGTAACGTCTGCCGAACCATCAATATTCGTCATTCGTTTTGCTCCCGCGATCGCTAACGCCGCGGCAGGGAATTTCCGAATCAAGTCCAGGCTTGATTCAAGTGTTCCCTCCTCTTCCAATGGAGCAGGAACCTCAAAGCAAATCCCTGACGGCTTTTGGGGGTCAACCATATACATTCCCCATCCACGTGCAGGTGCATTCTCTCGAAGAAAGATCTTTCCCTCAGAGAGCTTCACCATACTGTAGTTCACCGAGGCAAGCTTACCTGCGATCGGCAACAACGATTCATCGGAGTACCCCTCTTGCAGGCGTGAGATCTCGACCAACGCAGAGCGGAAATTTTTCAGGTCTGAATAGATAGGTGCCTGATAACTACCTGTCTCATGTTTTTCATACAGCAGTGGCTTGCTCACTCTAACGATCTCAGCAACAGTGTCTTGACTCTCGACTACCTCAACGGGAGTTTCGGCATTGGCAAACGACATTGTCGGAATCTGCTGGAGGCTCTCTCCCACCCATAGCAAGCAAAAACCAATCATGCTTCCGGCAATGCTCCCCACCAATGAAACTTGCAGCGTGCCCTTCAGCAT
>CAYTPS010000052.1:0-13620 GCA_964439245.1 uncultured Pirellulaceae bacterium
AAACGGCTCCCTTACCTTGGAAGGTTTCGACGACGTATTTGTTGTGGACGATCTCGTGGTAGACGTAGACCGGTGCGCCAAATTCACGCAGTGTTAGGTCGAGGCTTTCGATCGCCATGTTGACGCCAGCACAAAATCCACGTGGACTCGCCAATAAAATCTTCATGTTTTTTCCGCAACTGATATTCAAGGTACCCCTAGGATAACCCAGTTTACTTTACCCTCTTAACGTAAGATAGGCTTCCTAATTTTTCTAGCGTCTGGAGGGTGGGAAAGCAGGCGGGCTAGCAGCCGATGCCATGCGTGTTGCCAAAGTTAAACGTGGTGTTGCTACCGCATCGGCCAATAATCGTATAAGCTGAAGCGACCCGATGCGAAGAAACTTTGGAGACCAGAAATGGTAACTGCCGCTGCAAAAAACGAAAACGAACTGGCGACCAACGGTGCGATTCTCAGTCGCGGATACAAGAGTTGCAAATCGGCCTGTCGTGTGGCGTTTGCAGATTTTAGTTGGGCCACATCAAACCTTCCGCAAAAACAACGTCACGGACTGTATGCACTGGGGAATTTTCTCATTGAGTGTATTGATCTGCTAGATCTGGAGAGTGTTAGCGGCCTGTCGCTGGATGTGTGGCAGGAAATTCGTGACGACTTAGACGATGCCCTCGCTGGTCATCCAGCCACACCAACTCAAGTAGCATTGTTGGACACGGTGACACAGTTCGAGATCCCCAAAGAATATCTGTTCGAAATGCTCGGTGCCGCTGATTGGTGGATTCGCAATCGAGGCTGTCAGACTTTCGACGAGACGTCAGTTTTCGCGGCACGATTTGGTGGCAGTATGATGGCCGCTTGTGCTTCGGTATTGGGCGTAACCCGCAGCGGACATGCAGCGGCAGCCATTCAATGTGGTCAAGCGATTCACCTAACCCAGATGCTGGCAAACTTGGTGTCAGACCTCAAGGAGCAGAAATCCTATTTGGCACGCGAGGACTACGCCGACTGCGGTGTAGATACCGCTCGGATAAAAATGCGGCAGGAAAGTCCAGAGCTTCGTCACTTTATTCGCCAGTACACCGCCCGCATCGAGAGACTGTTTTTGGAAGGTGGGCAGCTAACCGCTCACCTCGATTTCGGCGGCGTTCGAACGGTCAGTTCTATTTTGGACTATCACTGGAAGATGTTCTGCAAGATCCGAACTCAGCCTCAGTTAATTTTGGATCCAAACGGCGTCATGACCCGGCAGGACAAATTTAAATTGCGAACACGGCACGCGCTGGGGCTCGAAGGCAAATCGCCAGTGATCGCCCATGGTGATGCGCATCATTAAACGAGCATTTGGCCGCGAGCTGTTGTGAGGCTAGTTTGTTTCACCCAGCCCGACAAGCTCGAGCAATTTCAATGCATTAGTCGTTTCGGCGATACCCGTTTTCATTTGGTAATCAAACGTCATCTCTTTCTTGCCATCGACTTCTTTGAATTGTTCAGAAAAGTACACAGGGACGCAGGCAGCGGCCAGTTCGTCAGTTGTCCCAAGGTCTAAATCATGAGTTGAAATTGCTCCGATCGCACCTAAATCGATTAACTTCCTCACAACTTGGCTGACGGCAATCTGGCGTTCACGTGAGTTGGTGCCTTGGAGAATCTCGTCCAGCAAGAACATCATCCGTTGCGGGTTGTTGTCGGACTGAATTTGTTCGGCAGCGTCGACGACCTCCTTCAGACGTTTCAACTCTGCCATGAAGAAGGATACCCCTTCGGATAGAGAATCTGCGATCCGCATGCTGGATTCAATTTGAAGTGTTGGTTGTTGGAATTGGGTCGCGCATACGACACTGCCCATCTGTCCCAGTACAACGTTTGCGCCGACCGCGCGTAGGAGCGTACTCTTGCCTGACATGTTCGATCCGGTTACCAGTAATACAGTCCCGGGGGGCCCGACCTGAACATCGTTGGCCACACGCGAAGGATCAAGCAACGGATGGGCGACCTGTTTCCCCTCGACCACGGTTTTCTCTGGGCTGTCGGCGAGGATCACATTGGGATAGACCCAATCGGGTTCGTCGCCTGCTAGTTTCGCGATAGCGCATAAGGCCTCCCATTGACCGAGGCTGTCAAACCATTTCTTTGCGTGCTGTCCGGCACTCGTTTTCCACTTCTCCAGCCACCACAAAGCATGTGCGTCCCAGAAGAATAGAAACTCCAAAACCACATAGACCAAAAACAAGATTCCATTTCGACGCATATTGGCCAGCCAAACTCTGGACTGGAGTTTAGCGATATCACCAATTCCGGCAGACTCCTGTGATTTTAATTGCTGCTGCAGATATACCAGACGATCTGACTTGGCATCGAAACCCTCCATCCACCGAAACAATTTGGTGTAGTGCTGTGCCTCGTTGGCACGCGACGAAACCTGATTGAACACGTCGTGAATGCTACCGGCAAAAACCACTGACAGCAAAAAGTTCACCAGCATCGTGGCGCCTAGAGTCACCAACCACGTCATCATCGGAAGCGCTGGGACAAACAGCATGCCGAGGATGGCGATAATTGACACCACCGATGTGACACGCGATAGTGTTAGGATCCACCCTCGTCCGGTGAACCATGAAGGCGACTGCGTCCATTGGAGAAACCGGCTTGGGCCAGACTGCCCTGCCCCGAGTTGTTCACAGGTCAATTGAAAATCTTCTCGCCAATCAATTTGTTCCGCCAGTTCTTTGACGGCTTCTTGACGTTGCTTCACCTCGTCCGCCATCGCTCCATTTAGAATCCACTCTTTAAGCGTTGACGTACCAAGTGGAGTGCGCGTAATGCCCAGCAATTTGAAGATCGAACTGTCGGTGAAAAGGTCGAGATCGGTCGATAAAGCGATTTGATTGCGTTCGAGTTCGATTTTGGGAACGTCTATTTCATCCCATTCGCGCTGGCAGCGCGCGATCGACTCACGATAAATCTTCACCAGGAGAGAGGCTCGTTTCAGCTCCGCCTGCATGCCCTCGTGGATGTAAGCAACCACTAGGAAGCCGAGGAAAAGCAATCCAGAAAGATACAGCCATGGCCAGCCAATGCCGAAGACCTCGTTGATCGCAAGAAAAAACGGAACAATTGAGAGCAGGAAAAGACCGCCGCGTAGGTAGCCCACCGAACTCCAACGTTTGTCACAGCGCTGGACCGAAGCGCGGTGAACGTCCAGTTTCTCTTGATATCGAGCGATGACTTCGGAATGAGTTTTGGGAAGCACGGTCTTTTGATTTTCGGTTTAAGTTTTTTGTTTGGGGGGGGCCAAGAAGTGACCAAGCACCAGGAGCCAACGACCACGCGTCGGATTTCCGACGAAACTGGCCAAGCAAGAGGTGATGATTGCGATGACTAAAAACCGGCCAGTTGAGCAGATTTCCAGACTCGGTCGATGGCTACCATAAACGCTGCGGTTCGCAGACTGACTTCAGTGGTTTGAGAAAGTTGCCAGACATCTTCAAATGCTGTCGACAAAATTGCGTCCAATTCTTGACGTACGCGATCGAGGCTCCAGTGGTAATATTGCCGGTTCTGCACCCACTCAAAATAGCTGACCGTAACGCCACCGGCGTTGGCCAGAATATCCGGCAGCACGACGATGCCGCGCTCGAACAGTTTTGCGTCAGCCTCGGACTCGATTGGTCCGTTGGCACCTTCGACGATGTACTTCGCTCTGATGTCGTCCACATTGCTCATCGTAATCACATTGCCTAGGGCTGCCGGAATCAGCAGGTCGCACTCCGCGGCCAACACTTCTTCGTTGGTGATTTTTTTTCCGCCGGAGAAACCTTCCAATGAACCCTTCTCCAAGTAGTGATGTAGCGCGGCAGGAATATCGAGGCCATCCTCGGCGTAGTAACCGCCGGAGATATCACTGATCCCTTTGATCTTAAACTCCGATTCATACATGTATTTGGCCGCGTGGGAGCCAACGTTTCCAAATCCTTGGATCACGACAGAGGTTTCTCTTGAGGTCGCGCCAAGTCGTTTGAGCAATTTGTAAGACAGAATTCCGACTCCGCGCCCGGTTGCTTCCTCGCGTCCTTTGGCACCATAGTCCTCGACCGGTTTGCCAGTGATACATGCCGGATTGAAGCCGTTGTACTTTTCCCACTGGTTGCGAATCCACGACATGGTTTTACTATTGGTGCCCATGTCGGGAGCCGGGATGTCTTTGTCGGGGCCGATGATTTCGTGAATCTGGTCGACGAATTTACGTGTGATACGTTGTAGTTCTTTATGTGAATGTTCTCTGGGCGAGATACAGATGCCTCCTTTGGCTCCTCCATAAGGAATATTCACGACCGCGGTTTTCCATGTCATCAGCGACGCCAGGGCGCGGACTTCATCCAGATCGACTTCGTGGTGGTATCGCAAGCCACCTTTCATGGGGCCTCGCGCGTTATTGTGCTGCACGCGGAATCCAACGAATGTTTCGAGCGTACCATCATCTAGCTCCACTGGCACTTCCACTGTGATTTCGCGTTTGGGCAGCATCAGCAACTTACGGGCGCTCGGCTCAAGCTTCAGTTGATCCGCCGCAGTATTGAAGTAGTGTTTGACCGTTTCAAACTCACTAGCGCCGTGGGAAGGTTTATTCATAATGGGATCACAGAGTGTTGGAGGTCGTTTTTGAGAAAAAGGATGTATTCGCGAAAGTGAGTTCTTGGGGGTGTTCGGGGCACTGCCGCCTTTCCTACAATAAGTCTTTCGTTCGCTTCGCACAATCTGACCTGCACAAGTTATTGTTTGGCGGGTTTGCCGGCAGAACCGTGGGAAAGACTTTTTTTGTATTTGTCCGAGAAATCCGTGGCTCCAGAGATAGAGCAATTTTGGAATCTGGTTGCCGAAAGCCAGTTGCTGAGCGATGATCAATATCGCGCGGCGCGAGACGAATGCCAAGAATCTGATTCTACCCGCGCTGCCGATTGGCTGGTCGGAAAGAAACTGATTTCGCCCTTGCATCGCGAGGTACTGCTTTCAGGGCATGCAGGGCCCTTCTCTTACGGTCGCTATCTGGTTAGGGCGCGGCTGCAGTTGCCATCTGATCCAGAAGGGTTCCAATCTTTTGCGGCCATCGATCGGAAAACTGGATACCCGGTTCGGCTGCAGTTCTTCGATGGCCAGGGGTCCGGTGCGTTAAAGGCGTGGGCAACGATTGATCAACGTACCCGCGAGCACGCAGAGAAACTCGATCCGAAGACTTCTCCCAGGCAATCGCTGGAAGTCTACCAAGCGATCGCATTACCCGAGAGACGCTTTATCGTCAGAGAGCTGCCGCGCGGAAAATCATTGGCGGCTGCTGTTCCCCTAAAGTCCAAGTTAGACGCTCGGCAGGCGGCGAAGATTGTGACTCAGGTTGCCAGCATATTTTCAAGTGACAAAAAAAACGATGGAGACTCGCGCATTAGCCCGCCGCAGATGATGCCGATGGACACCGAAGCGTTAATGAATCGCCTTTGGGTCGCACCGGGAAAGAGAGTGCGTTTCGATCCGCTGCTTCTGCATGACATTTCATCAGAGAACGAAGCGGTGGCGACCACGGAGGATCAGCATCGGCAGGCCTTCTTGTTGGCTGTTCTGTTGCTGCGGTTGGCGAGTGGTCGGCAGCTGACTTGGAAGTGGGATCCTAATGTCGAGTGGTTTCAGGTTGATGAAAAGCAACGTGATGCGTTGATCGTCAAATTGGAGAGTCAGACCAAACTTCAAGCGTTTTTGAAAAGTGCGATTGGTGGCAACTCCGGATCTACGACCGACGTTGATGAACTTGCTCGGCGGTTGGGTAAACCGTCAGCTGCTCAATCGCCGGATGTTAAGTCAAAGGGCCAACGCTCGGCATTTTTGCATTCGTTACGCTCGATAGAGTTAGCTTTAGCTGCTCCGCACCCTGCAGCGGTAGCCAGTACTGAACCCATTCCAGACATCGATACGAGCGTCGATGCAGCCGCAAAACTGGATTCATTTTCAGACGATCACGAAAGCGCCAATGATGCTCGAGTGCAGGCTGCGCGTGCTGCAGCGGTCAAGCGGCATCGAGCACGCTCTAAACGACCTATTGCCGTTTTGACCGGACTGCTGCTATTGGGGTTGTTCCTTGGCGGATGGGCGTTTCTGGCCGGAGGGAAATCAGTGCCGGTTGTTCAGCTCAAACCTAGCAAGCCGGCTCCTCAACCAGAAACAGATAATACGCCGGAAATACCCGTCGACGAACCACCCGCATTTGATTACACGACCGTTTCTTACGTCCAAACATTGGTCGATGACGGAGAAGCGACGCTGTGGGAAGCGCCAACCACAGGTTTGGCAATCGATTTCTCTTGGTTGCCGGTGGGCACCGAAATGCTGTTCCATCTGCGCGGTAACGAGTTGCTTGCTGCACCGGGAGGGACAAATCTGTTGAAAAGTCTTGGGCCAGACTTTGAAAAATATCGTGAAAACCTCGAGCAGCGTGCAGGTCTAGCGATCGGTGACATGGATACGCTTACAGTAGCGTTGATGCCCGATGAAGCTTCTGGGTACATGCCGTTTTTTCAAATCACCAGCTCAAGGGCATCGCGCGAGCAACTGGTGGCGGGCTGGGGACAACCGGATGAAATACAGCTGCCGGGCAATCGCAAATTGTTCGCTGGAAAGAACGATGCTTGGTGCTTTATCGATGCGGTGGAATCGAGCCAAACCGATGCCGCTGTAAGGTTTGTGCTGGGCGCGCCGCGTGTGGTTCAGCAAGTGGTGCAAGACGGAGGTGTCGTTGTTTTGCCCGATGCGATTGAACGATTGGTTCGCAAAACAGATCGCCAGCGCCATTTCACGCTACTGACATTGGCCAACGCGCTGGTCAATGAAAACGGTAGACGCATGTGGGGCCGCTGGAGTGAGCGGTTGACACCCGCATTGAGATTGGCGTTGCCCGATGAAGTGCGAGCGTTTTCGTTTAGTCTGCATGTTGATGATGGCGAATACGTTGAGTTCAACATTGATCATTCGGCCGACATCAGTTCGGAGGATCTGGCTGTTGAACTGGAAGATTCGATAGGTACTACTTTGTCGAGCGTTGAACAATTTTCTCAATCGCTTGCCCGAACTGAATACTGGCAGCGGCTTCAAGATCGTTTTGGATTGATGTTACAGAAATTGAACACCGCGGTACGCTGGGATACAGAGTTTGGGCATTTGATTGGCAATGCTTGGCTGCCCCCAAATGCGAGCCAGAATTTGTTGGCTGGTTCGGAATTGACGATTACGTTTGCTGAATCGGTTGCAGTAGCCGAACAAAGGCAGCTGCCCAATTCGCTCGAAGAACTACTGGCGACCAAACGCAGTTTGAATGTGACCAATCCACCGGACCTCAACGTGTTGCTCTCGGACATTCAGGCCGAAATCATGGACGACTATCCGAGATTGGGGTTTAACTTTCGTATTAAGTTGCTGGGAGGTGATTTGCAGAAGGACGGTATCACTCAGAATCAGCGCCCGGGGCCGTTGGCGATCGAGGACCAACCGCTTTCAGGAATCTTGACTCAGATTATGACCAGTGCGAACCCAGACAAAACGATTTCCGGTCCGTCAGACCCGAACTGTAAATTGGTTTGGGTGGTTGCAAAAGATCCCGATGACCAGGCAAACAAGGCCATTTTGATCACAACCCGGGCGGCGGCGAAAGAAAAAGACTATTCCCTGCCCGGGGTGTTTGTCGAAAAATAGTGTAACCTGCCATTTGCCTCTTCGCGGAGGCTGAAGAAGACCGCTTTTTGGGGCTGTCCGCCCCCGTTGTGACTCACGTATTTTTCCCGGAACTCTCTTGATTCCCTACGTCATTATCTGCAGATCGTGTTCGGCGAAGCTCAAAGTTTCCGTTCCGGAACTGGTTGGGAAAACGATTGATTGTCCTAAGTGCAACACCGAGTTGACGTTGACACCTCCCGCCGGACATGAGGCGTCCCTAAAGAGTTCTGCTGGTGCAAGCGACAGCCCCACGAGTAGTTTTGACGATCTAGATGACTTGTTGGGACAAGTTCAAGATTCGCCAACGCCGCGGCAACCGGTCAAACAGAATGCCGGGGCCAAACCGGTCAAGCAGGCTAAAACAGCGGCAGCCAATATTGTAGAACCGCAACAAAGACGTCAGAGTTCGGAACAGCTCGAATCGCAAGCCTCCGCGCCAGCCACCATCGATGGGCCACTGTTGCCTGATGGATCGTGGGACAGTGATGCGCTGAAGAAACGAAAACGCATGATCCAGTTTGGGTCGTTGGGGATTCTGGGGATCCTGCTGGCGGCTGTCGGAATATTCTTCCTTGTCGGTGGAAACGACGCAGGACCGGAGCCGAAGTTGTTCAATGAATCGCCAACGGTAAAAAACGCCGATGCAAACAATCACCAAGATCAACAAGAGACTGCTCAGGTCGAACTCGATACGGACTCTGACAAGAGTCCGATTGAAGACGCTGCATCGCCAAAGACTGCTTCTTTGACGGATTTGGACGGTGGCGACGCTTCGGCCGTGCGCGGTGCGGCTGATTTCGCCGCCCCGGTAATTGACGATAAGGGCTTTGGGATGCCTACCGCGGATCAATCTGCCTCCTCTCTGCCGTTGCCGTCTCCTATCGACGCACCAAATAAAGCTCCCGCGATTGCCAAGGGCGCGGAACCTGAGGTGACCGCTGACGCTGATGATAGGCCCAACGAGACCAGCACGGAGACCAACGGTGATGGCTCTTTCGTAAAGAAAACTCCCAAGGAGTCACCGTTGGTACCCAGCCAGAAGTCACTTTCGGAGTTCGCACGAGCACTGGAGGAAGCTGGGACCGTCCTTTCGGAGATCAAAGATCAGGCGTTGTTGAAACGTGATTCCGCACTGATCGGACTGCCAAAGTATTTCGTTGAACCGCTTGATGAAGAGCCGATTAAGGTGGCGAAACAGTTGGCTGTTTCTGTCAGTGGATTGCAATTTGTTGATTCTCCAATACTGGACGTGTTGTTTGAACTTGAAGGCCTTTCGGGGCTTCCTGTCTCTTTTGACTGGAAATCGGCGGCCGTAAAAGCGACAGATTTCTCCCAAAAGATCTCACTGAAGACTCGCGATGAAAATTTCGAGTCGTTGTTTGCGACAGTGGCGGATGAAGTTGGTTTGAAAGTCGTCCGCAGTGCTCACGGTTTGATGTTAACGCGCGGTTCAACGTCTGAGGTATCTGAACATAGTTGGAAGCTTTCGCCTCCGTTGTCAGATGCTTCTGTGAAGGAGCTGAAGGGGTTTATTGTCCGGACATGGCCGTTAGAAATCGTCGAAGATGAGACAGACGAAGCAGCAGCGCGGGAGGAACTTGCGAAATCAGTTTCAGTCACCTCCGATCAGGTTACTCTTTCGTGCGATACCGATCTGTATTCGA
The DNA here is from genome assembly GCA_964439245.1 of uncultured Pirellulaceae bacterium. Lineage (GTDB taxonomy): Bacteria > Planctomycetota > Planctomycetia > Pirellulales > Pirellulaceae > Mariniblastus. The sequence continues at coordinate 9,411 of CAYTPS010000052.1, forward strand.
GAATGGACGCGTTGATTGTCGGGATGACTTCTGCTGCGGAACCTGAATCGGCGTCGCTGACCATGGCGGCGCCGAGTGTCACACCTACGGTATTCAGCGTCGATGCGATCTTGGACCGGCCGCTCGATTTCACCAATGACAACCCCTTCCGAAGGCCTTATCGCATCGGGAGTTTGTTACGTCAGATCCGTCTTCAGACGGGGATGAGTATTTTTATGGATTGGCCAAGTTTTCAAAATTTGGGTTGGTCGCCCAATGCGAGCATTCCGGGCAACTTCAACGAAACCAATTGCCGCGACGCACTCGAGCAACTGGCGCGTTCGTTGAAGGCGTCGTGGATTGTGATCGACGAAAAAACCATTTTGCTCACTTCATTTGAGACGGCAAATGGCAGTTCGGAAACCGAAGTCTATCCCGTTAAGTTTTTGTTGCAAAAGAACCTGACCGCGGGCGAGCTGAAACGAGTCTTGGAGGACACACTCCGCCAGCAGTTGCAAATGCCGGGCGTGTCAGTTGTTTACTTTAGCGAGTACGATTGTTTGATCGCCCACGCCCCCCAGTCCGTCCATCGCCAGTTGTACTCGATCCTGAACCGACTTTGGGAAGATTTGAAGTAGCCAGTTTCTAAATTCGCCAAGACTTCATACTCTTTGCTCCACACCAAGAATTCTTGTGAGCTTTTGTAGTGCTTCTAAATCTTTGGCGAAAGCAGCCTGCTTTCCTAAATTAAGAGAACGGCTCAATCCAAAATCCACAATCCGTACATCACCTGTACGATTGATTAGGATATTGTTGGGCGTCAGGTCTCCATGAGAGATTTCTTGTGAGTGGAGATTCTTGATGGATTCATGCAGTTGCCGATTCCAACGTGCTCTGTCAGCTTTCGATGCAGCTTCAATAGCGACAGAAAGTGATTGGCCGTCAATCCACTCAAGAATCAGAAAGCACCCTCCATTGGGCAGCTTGCCCAGCCCATACGTTCGAACGATATTGCTATCTTTGGCTTGGGAGAGAATTTCTACCTCATGTTCGAATGTAGCTCGAACACGGTCGTCATTCAGCCACTTCTTGCGAATTGCTTTTACGGCAACAAATCGATTTTGTGAAAATTGTTTGGCTAGATATACCTTTGCAAAGCTACCTTCACCAATCATGCGTAGCAAAAGAAAGTCGCTGTAGCTCACTTCTGTGGCAAACGGAGTAGGAACTTCCTCAATACCGGTAGCTGTTTCGGTCACGAAGTCGTTTCGTCTCGCGATTTTTGTTTTTAGCCTCTCGATAAGTCTGCGGATTGTTCTAGGCGACCACTCCAAGCGGTCTGCGATCTCAGTGGTCGTATAGCCTGCAAGACGTAGCAGCAGAATAGACTTCATCAACGGTTTTTCGTTTACGATGCAGTCATCGACGAGATCTTTTAGGGTATCGATTGGCTCTGCACGAGCACTGATGGCTTCTATGCAAGATATCTGCGTTTCATGGGCTATTGCTCGCTTCTCATGGGCGTAGTGCGCAAAAGTTTGTTTGACCTTATTGATGGCTATCCCCGCCAATAATCTCCACAAGTCACCCTGCTTTTGCCAACGAATTTCGTTTCGATCGGCAAGGGAAAAGAACGTGGCAAATGTTTCTTGGCTAATATCCTCTGCGTCAGTTTTCGCATTTAGAACCCCCATGAGCTTTTTCTTGGCTAGCGAAATTAGCCGCGTCTTATAGCGAGAGGGGATTTCGATAGCCGCGGCAGAATCAGAGCCAGTCTGGTAACGACTTAGCAACCTCTCTGAAGTTTTTTCATTCATTTGGGATTTTGTTGGCCGCAAAGGGGGTGGGTTCTTGAAGTACTTGTAGAGGACTTTGCGAAGGTCCCAGAACTGTAGTTTTAGATTTTGAAATACGGCAAAGGTTCGAGCAAAAGCCGTTAATGGGGAAAAAAAGATGACTTACGTTGTTACCAAGGCTTGTATCGGCTGTAAAGACACGGCTTGTGTTGTGCATTGCCCAACAGAGTGTTTCCACGAGGGTCCTGATATGCTGTACATAAACCCAGACAATTGCATTGTCTGCGGCGCTTGTGAGGTGGAATGTCCCGTAGAAGCAATTTTTCACGAGGACGAAGTGCCGCAAAATCGACGAGACGATATTCAACTCAACGCGAAGATGGCCGAACTTTATCCCTTGATAGTAGAGCCAAAATTGGAATAGAACTGCGGATAGCAGGGGAAGCCGAAATGCATCTAATTTTCTTCACGGGTTGTACGAATCGTAAGTTTGATCGAACCCGTGTTGTCCTCCAGCTCTGTCCATGCATCTTTGCAGCGTAGGAACAGTTGGCCGTCTGAGGCAGCGACCCAACTCTTGTTGCTGCCCAATTCAAAGGGGGTACTTAACTCAAAGTCGTTCATCAAAGCACCTACTAAACGTCCCTCACCCGTCGGGCTGCCGTCGGCTGATAAGTCCTCACTTCCTTTGCCGATTCCCCATGTCCCGTCGGCTTGAAAGTCGTAGGAAGTCCCTTTTACTGCACGCAGACGCGTGGCTTGCCATCCCGCGCGGGCTTTGACGGTCGCTTTAATTTTTTTTGATTTGGAAATCGGTTTTGCACGTGTTCGCCAATCCCAGACACACAAGTCCACTCGGTATCCATTTCCAAAATTTTGGACGAACTGGTCATACTCAAACGAAATGTTCTCTGCGACTGGTCCAAACGCATTGGAGAAACTGTCGTTGCCCCGCTCGGTCATTAAGTTGATTCCAAGCTGCTTGAAACGCTTGGAATAATTTGGGTTGTTGGCCAACAAGTGGCACAGCGCCCAACGCCAGGCGTAAGCTTGCCATGAGTCGCCGGTGATCTGCCCGGCAGCGACGATGTCTGCCATCTTCTTTGGTTTTGCATTTTGCAAGTATCGGACCACCGCTGGGTTGATGTCGACGGCCAGTTGATCCGGTTTCCAGTACTGACCCATTTCTGCCATGCCTTCTGAATACCAAACGGGACCGGTTGCTCCGAAGGTAAGTGCGCAGAACGCATGAACAGCTTCATGCTGGCAGACGCGGTGATCTGCACAAGAATAAACTTCAGCCTCGGCGCCTGTTTTTCTACCACCGTTTTTTTGCACGCGCCAAAGAGTGACGCCGGCGCCTTGAGCGATTTTTTGTACGCCGTCAGCTTTTAGGCGTCTGTTAGACCATTGTTTCAAGTCTCGTATGACGTAGCACAAGATTGGCCGGTCTGGTGCCGCGCGGAAATATGCTCCAATCAATTCGTGCATCGTCTCCAGCTTTGCCAGTAGGATTTGGGCGCTGCGATCAGAAATGTCCGTCGCCAGAATGAAATGGTCGGATCGAATTTCACGCGGTTCAGATGGTTCGCCACTGTAAGCAGAGAATCGCTGCTCGAGTTGAGCATCGAATGTGCGTGTCGCGTTTTCACGTTTGGCCGCAAGTTCGATTTCAATGGAGCGCACGGCAAGTTCACCGGTTGAAATACTGGCCACGGTTGCCGCGCGTACGCGGTCACCGGCGATGACGCGGTCTAGGCTACCTTCGTCAATCTTCATTTGGCAGTTCTCGTGAAGTTTGACCGAGACGATTTGCTTCCGGTTGAGCGTTGAGTCGGTTACCGATAGTTTCAACATCTTCCGACTGACTGAGAGGATCCTGCCTGTAATCCGGCACATCTGATAGTCCTTCTTGTCTGCCGGTTGCTGGATAAATTCGTGATCAAGTCTTGGCTCGCGGTCCGAATTGACGACCACCTGTTCAATCTCTCCACGTGTTTTTCCAGCGCGGTTGGTGTTGGCGTGGATACTCACGATCATGCCAACATCCAACAGGTTGACCGGCAACAGACCTGTCACACGAATTTTCGCTGGAAACCGAATCCGTCGGTTGCCAAGAATGATGAACCTGTCACTGTCGTTCTGGACGCGTGCTCTATGTACGGCGCCTTCGTCGTCCACGATCGTGATTTCGCCTGCGGCAAGGTCGCGCACAACGCCCGAGATCTCGTTAGATTCGCCAACACGAACGGGCTGTGCTGCCGCAAAATTGGCAAACAGTAATACTGCGATCAATGTGGCGACAATTGCTTTCATTGAAGCTTCCTTGATCCGAACTTAAAGGAGCTATGGGTAGGTAATGGAGAAATACTGGCGTGGCCGAGTTCGCAAGCGATTGGGGAGTTTTAGCGCGGAGCGTTCAAAGTCCCACGATC
>CAYTPS010000052.1:13630-18469 GCA_964439245.1 uncultured Pirellulaceae bacterium
AAACTGGCCTGGCGCGAGACGCAGTTTCCAAGAATAGCAACAAAGAAAGCCGAAGTCCAATGATGGACTCCGGCTTGATCGTGTGTGTCTCGTTGGTCGAACGGTGCGACTCAAATGCTGGTGAACTAGCCCAACCAGTCGGGCAACTCGCCGGCCGGTGGAAGAGCGATCTGTTTACTGGATTCGATGCCGTCGTTTTCCACGATCTTGTTGAGAGCAGATTCTGGTGCGGTGGCATCGAGGTTTAGGACGCCGATTGCTGGTCCACCGGCGCTCGATTCGCGGCCAACGGCCATCTGAGCGATGTTGACATTGTCTTCTGCCAATACGTTGCCGACGTAGCCAATAATTCCCGGTACGTCGCGGTGCGTGAAAATCAAAAGGTTGCCGTCCATGTAAGCTTCAGTGCGGTATTCCCCCAGTTTCACCAAACGCGGCATGTCTTTTCCGAATACCGTTCCGCTGGCGTTGTGAGATTTGCCGTCACCGGAAACGGTCGCAGAAATGATGCTGCTGAAGGTGCCCGGCCCGCTGTTGGAGGTACGAACGATTTCGATCCCGCGTTCTTGGCACAATAGTTCCGCGTTGATGACGTTGGCATCTTCTGAATGATTTTCAATCAGCCCGGCACAGAACGCTGATGTCAGGAGACGAGTGTCCTTGTCGGCGATCTCTCCATTGAATTGCAATTCGCATTTGCTAATCGCCCCACCATGCCACTGGCTGAGCAAAAGGCCCAAGCGATGAGCAACGTCGGCGTAAGAACGAAGTGCTTTGAGGGTCTGCGGATCCATTGAGATCGTGTTGACCGCAGAGCGAATTTCACCGGTCTTTAGATAGTTGATGCATAGCTCGACCGCTTCAACGGCGACACCGATTTGAGCTTCCTCAGTACTGGCACCGAGGTGTGGCGTGCAGAGAACGTTGTCCATTTTGAACAGTGGGCTATCGGTGCAAGGCTCGTCTTCGTAAACGTCCAACGCAACACCTCCCAAATGTCCCGATTCCAAACCGGCGACCAACGCTGCTTCGTCGTAGATACCACCACGTGCACAGTTGACCAATCGCGCTCCTTTTTTCAGGAGTTTGACTTCGTCAGGACCGATTAGGCCTTTGGTTTCAGGCGTAAGCGGCGTGTGAACAGTCAGGTAGTCGATCTCTGGCAACATGTCTTTGACCGCATCCACTTTGCGAATACCCAGTTCTTCTGCTCGTTCAGACGAGAGAAACGGATCGAAGCCAACGATGTCCATACCGAAAGCTTTAGCGCGAAACGCGACTTCTTGGCCAATACGGCCCAGCCCAACGACGCCTAGCGCCTTTCCAGAAAGTTGGCTGCCTTTGAATTTCTTGCGATCCCATTTCTCGGCCATCAAACTGGCATGGGCCGGAGCAAGGTTTCGAGAGAGCCCCAACATCAACGCCATCGCATGTTCGGCGGTACTGACCGTGTTACCGGTTGGGGTATTCATCACGACAATTCCCAACCGCGAGGCGGCTTGTTTATCGATGTTGTCAGTTCCCACACCAGCGCGGACAATCGCGCGAAGACGCTTGTTGCCCTCAAGCGACTCAGGTGTAATCTTGACGCCACTGCGGCAGACGGCACCATCGAATTCAGCCAATGCCGATTTCAGTTCCTCGCCTTTGAGCTTTGTGCGGATTTCGTATTCGATACCGTCGGCAGCATCGAGTAACGCAAGTCCTTCTTCTGCAAGGTCGTCCAGTACGATAATCCGTGGCATTGAGATTCCTTTAAGGTTCTTTTTTTGTGTGGTGTCGTGTGGTGACTGAATTCGTTAATCCAGCATGGCCCTCGCAGGTGGAGGGGGGCCATGGTAATAAGAGCGAAGGCTACGCGGCAGTTTATCCGTTTTTCGCCGCGAAGTCTTTCATGAACGCGGCAAGTGATTCGGCACCTGCGACAGGCATTGCGTTATAGATCGATGCCCGGATCCCGCCAAGGCTTCGATGGCCTTTAAGCGTGGTTAGGCCGGCGTCTTTGGCCTCGGCACAGAATTGAGCGTCAAGTTCATCGGACTTCAACTTGAACACGACATTCATGATCGACCGCTCATCTTTGTTGACGACGTGGCCGGTGTAGAAGCCTTCACTACTGTCTACCACATCGTAGATCAGTTGTGACTTGTGCTTGTTTTCGACTTCAATTTTTTCGACGCCGCCTTTAGCCTCCAACCATTTACAGACCAGACCCGTCGCGTAGATGGAAAACGTTGGCGGTGTGTTGAAACGCGACCCGGCTTTTGAATGTTTGGCGTAATCCAAGTAACTTGGCAAACGATCGCCGCTGCGAGCAAGGAGATCTTTACGAACGATCACAATGGTCACGCCGGATGTACCCGCGTTCTTCTGAGCACAGGCATAGATTAATCCGTATTGTGAAACGTCCAATGGCCCGCACATGATGTCCGACGATTTATCGGCCACGATCGGAACGTCGCCAGTGTCCGGCAGTGATTTGAACTGGATGCCGTGAATTGTTTCGTTGGTCGTAAGGTGAACGTACGCTGCGCCGGGCGTCAGTTTCAAGTCCGCCTGTTTGGGCAGATGGTTGAAATTTGTATCGCCGGCGTCATAGGCGACATTCAAGTCGCCGTAGTATTTGACCTCGCCGGCACTTTTCTTACCCCATGCACCGGTCAAAATGTAGTCCGCTGTTTTTGCTTCCGGAGTACAGAAGTTGGCGGGGATCATGATGTTCTGCAGCGCGCCGCCACCTTGAATGAACAGTACTTCATGGGTGTCAGGTACATTCATGACGCGTTCAACGGCCGATCGTGAATCGTCAAGTATCGCGTCAAAGTCGGCACTGCGGTGACTAATTTCTAGGATGCTGCTGCCAACGCCGGGCAACGCCAGCATCTCATCCTGAATCTGCTGCAGGACGCTTTCAGGCATAGTGGCTGGGCCAGCCGAAAAATTAAAGACGCGATTTGTGTTTGTGGTCGTCATGTTTTGGGAACCGTCGAATTGTAATCCTATGAATGAAACAATCTCAAAATCAACACCGTCATCCACCCCAAGCAGCATCGCTACGTGAGCCGTTGTTGATCGTCCTCTTCGTTAGAGAGAAAACAGTGCCGAAAGTGTTCGCAAATAATTGGAGGGATGAACCGTCGGTGGTTCTTTCCTCACGTTTCTAAAGAAAACCCGCAGCAAAGAAGCAGTGATCACGTTTTTAGATACCGCTTCCTGCAGAGAGTTTAAACGTCGGAAAATGGTGTGAATAGAGGCATTTGAGACGGAGAGGAAAGTTCCCCTTAAAATACGCGTTGGGGATGGATCAGAGCGGTTGGAGCGATCTTTCATCCGAAAGACGAGCGCTCAGATTGAGCCTATTCTGCGAGTCGGTTGTTGAAGAGACAATTCGTCGCTATTTCAGCAGGTACGGCGCTGCATTGCCGTAACGATGCTCAGCAGTGCCCGATCCCGCATTTCCTGTCCGTATGAGGTTCTGCAGCGAGGCGACTTTAGCGGCTGCCGTTTGGTCAAGGTTGTCGATTTGGAGAGCCCGTGAATAGTTGTCCAAAGCCAGTTGATTTTGCCCTTGGACCTCGCGGATGTGCCCCAGCGCTTTCAAAGCACGTGTGTTTTGCCCGTCAAGTTTTAGTGCGTCAGCCAGCAAATCGGTTGCCCGTGTGTCATCGCCGTATTCCTGATAGACACGCGCCAATTCGATTAAAGGAGCCGGTGATTGCGGCATGCGTTGTCGCCAGCCATCGAGTACGTCAAACGCGAATTTTTCGCGTTGGGTTTCGATCAGCAGCGCCACTAGACCTCGGTGCGCATCCACGTGTTGTCCGTTGTAGGAGATCGCCTGGCGGTATAGCTGTTCGGCTTGGTCGACGAACTGTTTGTTTTGCTTCGTCTTGCCCATTTCGTAGTAGCAGGCTGCTAAGTTGTAATAGGCGTCCGAATTTTTCGGATCACGGTTTAGCACCTGTTGAAATGAGTTAATCGCTTGAGCGTGCTGGCCTTGCTCGAACGCGATTCGTCCGGCGACGTTTTGACGCTGAGAGGTAGCATTGCAGCCAATTATCGAAGCGGCCAACACCACCAATGCGAGCGTGGCGGCCCAAGGCCGCTGGGCAAACAAAATAGGCAAGGTTGTTGTTGAGGAGTTCAAGTTGGCAGTGCCCATGATAAGACAGCCCAAGAAAAATCGGATTATTTTTGAGAAAACACGAATTGCGCTATCGAACGTTAGAGATTTTGCCGGGGGCCCGCAATAGCGGTAGCGCAGGCACAGAAAACCACGTGTTTTGGTTGTTTTTGCGACGAACCAATTGACAGTCGGCAGCTCTACTCCTTAAAGTACTCATTCATCGGCAGAGATGACCAAAGCTGGCTAAAGCGATGCGGTCGGTTGGCCGATGAACACTAACCAGTAAGAAGAAAAAGGGCGCTTAGCTCAGTTGGCTAGAGCATCTCGTTTACACCGAGAGGGTCGGGGGTTCGAGTCCCTCAGCGCCCACTTCAACGCACTGTTGAGATCTATGATTCTCTTCAGTGCGTTTTTTATTGGGTTTTTGCTCCGTCACGATTGCGCTTGGTGTCAGATGTGGCGCCACCACGAGCAAATTTTTGACGAATTTGGCTCACTGTGGTGATGGTACGCCAATCCTATTTCAATCGCCAAGTCCGTACCCAATCGTATTGCGTTTTACGTTCCTCTAAGGGGCTCGACGCGATCAAGCCGCCATCTTCGGGGACCGGATTCCAGTCATAGGTTTCGATGGCCATTTGGATATAACCGGGTTTGTCCCAATCAACAGTCGGATCCAAAGAATATTGGAACTTTCCATCTAGAAAGAACTG
>CAYTPS010000053.1:0-18399 GCA_964439245.1 uncultured Pirellulaceae bacterium
GAGTGTAGGTCTGCCGCAAGGATAGTGGCAGCAACAGGTTTTATCGGCAAGGATGCTGAAACGGGCGCGAGAGGCGCTCGATCCCAATCGCGGACGTTCTCAAATCGACGTCCCACGAGGAAGCATTCATGGCTGAAGATCGAATTGTCCGCAACGATATCCTTGCCGTTGGCATTCTGGGTCTGGTTATCTTTCTGGTGGCCTCTGTCGTCACTTACAGTCCGGCCGACCCTGCCTCCCATGCTCCTTCTGCGCTGCTGAAAATCTATCAACCAGACCAGTTGGTCTACCCCACCAACGCAACGATTCAGAACGCCGGCGGAAGACTTGGCGCTTGGACGGCAGACCTGTTAATCAACGTCTTGGGCGTTGGCGTCTATTTCTTGATCGTGGGACTGATCGCGCTAGAGATCGCACTGTTTAGAAGATCGCCTGTCGAATCACCATGGCTCAAATCCGTTGGATGGGCTGTCACACTTCTTGGGCTCACCTCCCTCAGCTGCATGCTACTTCCGGACTGGACGGTCAGTCCGTTGATCGGGGCCGGGGGTTATGTTGGCGCATTGGTCAGTGGCTTGATGAAGGCCAATATAGGAACGACAGGCGCAATTGCTGCAGGAGTCTCCATGGTCATTGGCGGCATGATGATGTGGACGGAATATCTAATCTTTCGTGCCGGACGGCTGGCGTTCGCGCCTGCACTCGTTGCCGCAACCGCCATCCTACCGTTTGGATTGGTCCACGGATTTGTGCAATGGTTCAATGGTGAAATTGAAGAAGAGGAAGAGGAAGACGACGAAGAGTATGAGTACGAGGAGGAGGAAGACGAAGAAGAACTTAACGAAGATGGTGAACCCAAAACGATTCGCTTCAAGCGTCGTGACAATGGCGAAGAGGTCTTCAAGGAAGTCGCACTTGCCAGTGACGGTTCCGTTGCGACCCTCGGCGAATCAACTTTGACGGCAGACGACTCAGAACTCGAAGATGAAGAAGACGAATATGAAGAGGAAGTCGAAGAAACATATGCCGGCGAAGACGAGCATGAAACCGAAGATGATTCCGAGGAAGAGGTCGAGGAAGACGACTACGTCCCGTTGGCAAATGCGAGCCTGAACATTCGCGACAACACGTCAAAGACGATTGTCCCCGCTTTGATGCCAGCAACCGATTCGGTAGCCGACGAACCTTCTGACGAAATCTCGCGCGTCGACGAACCTGTCGAGGCCAAGTCAAAACCGCATTTCCGAATGCCAGCCACCAAAGAGAAAAAGCCGGCGAAAGCATCGGAACGCGACGCGATGATGGATCAACTAAACGAAGCCGCTCTCTACGATCCAGCGGCCGATTACCAAGTGCCATCGCTGGAGTTGCTGACGCAGGCTGAGGCACTGCCTTTTGAAGAGCAGGAACGCGAGGCTCTGATCAAAGCGGAGATCCTTGAAAAAACATGCCAGCAGTTTGGGTTCAAAGTGCGTGTCATCGAAATCGAAACGGGCCCAGTAATTTCGATGTACGAAATCGATTTGGAACCGGGACTCCGCTTGCAGAAAATCGTTGCTTTAGCAGACGACCTTGCCATCGCGATGCGCGTACCAAGCGTTAGGATTGTTGCACCGATTCCGGGTAAGAACAGTGTTGGCGTCGAGGTTCCCAATGAAACTCGCCAGATGGTACGGATGCGCGGTGTGATGGAGCAGTGTGAATCGCAAATCAGCAAAATGCACATTCCTCTGTTTCTTGGATCTGATGCCGTCGGTGCGCCGATGGTCGCGGATCTTGCAAAACTGCCTCACCTATTGATCGCCGGCCGAACGGGTACCGGTAAGTCGGTCTGCCTGAACGCCATCATTGCTTCCATTTTGATGACGCGCCGGCCAGATGAGGTTCGCATGCTGATGATTGACCCCAAAATGGTCGAATTGAGTGGATTTGGAAAGCTGCCTCATCTAATGCACCCGGTTGTTACCGACATGCGAAAAGCCGAAGCGATCTTGGCTTGGGCGGTCGACAAAATGGAAGAGCGATACGCGTTGCTGGCCAGCGTCGGCGTCCGGCACGTCACCAGCTACAACCAGCTTGGTGAAGAAGAAATCATGGAACGATTGGATCCAACGGACGAAGAACGCGCAAACATCCCAACCAATCTTCCCTTCATTGTGATCGTCGCCGACGAAATGGCAGACTTGATGATGACCGCTGGCAAGGACGTCGAAACGCACATCATTCGTTTGGCACAAAAAAGCCGGGCGGTTGGAATTCACCTGATTCTGGCTACTCAAAAACCGACAGTGGATGTGATTACTGGTTTGATCAAATCGAACTTGCCCGCTCGTATTGCATTCCAGGTCGCCAGTAAAACCGACAGCCGTGTTGTGCTTGATGCCCAAGGGGCCGACAAACTTCTGGGTTGCGGCGACATGCTGTTCCTCTGGCCGGGAACCAGCACGTTATTGCGAGGGCAGGGCACTTTCCTGAGCGACGAAGAACTCGACTCCGTCACGGCAGCGTGCAGCACCGGAGAGCAAAACTTCGTCAATGAATTGATCAACATCAAAGTCAAATCTGACGGTGACGAAGAGAGTGCTGCTCCGAAAAAAGGCGAGCGTAAGAAAGATGAATTGTACGAAGACGCGATCGAAATCGTGGCACGCGAGCAACGAGGCAGCCTATCAATGCTGCAACGTGCGATGGGCATCGGCTACGGTCGAGCTGCCCGCCTAATCGACTACATGGAAGAAGACGGCTATGTCGGCGAGTACAACGGCTCCAAGTCGCGCGAGGTACTGATTACGTTGGAAATGTGGCAAAACATCAAGAACGGCGATCCCAACCCAGTTAACGATGAGGACTGGCCGGAAGAAGATCAAGCGGTTGTCACCAAACCAGCGCCTGTTGCCAAAGCCAATAAAGCGAGCAAAACGAACACAGCCAAGCCAACCACATCCAAGGCCGAGGCCGAGGAGGCTGTGGTTCCCAAGCCAAAGTTAAACCTCAAACCGGCCCGCAAGCCGTCGGCTCCAAAAAAGCTCTCGGCGATTGAGGACCCGAACCGATTGACCAACATGGCGCTTAACGCTCCGGCGACGATTCCGATGCCCGACCCAAAAGCAAATGATGAAGAAGAGGAAGTGCAAGACGACGAGTACGAATACGAAGAGGACGACGTCGTCGCCGAAGGTGAAGACGACGAGTATGAATACGAGTACGAGGATGCAGAGGACGAAGAGGAGTACGACGAAGGCGACTATGAAGACGCCGAGGAGGATGAGGACTCCGACGAAGACGAGTACGAATATGAAGACGAAGAGTACGATGAGGACGAGTACGAAGATGTCGAATAGCGACTAATTGGCTGCGGGTCTTCCCCATTCAAGTTGACCAATTTGGGGGCATCGCCTTGGTGAAATTCTGGCGACAACTGGTCTGCCGAACGGGCCAAGGTGGTTCCACCAGACCACCATGTCTCTCCTGCCACCCCGTGAAACGCGGGCCAGATCGGCACATGAATCCGAGCTGATTGAACGGACTGGTCAAGCAATTCTGGATCGAAATCAAGCTTTGGCGAGTAACGAATTCACGATCCCAAACGGGGTTTGCGTTGCTGCCTGCTTTTTTGCTACCTTCGGGGCTGATGAAGACGTCAACCTCCTCTCGAAGAATCGCGTTTTGCAGCATGAAACAGGTCGTAATCATGATCGCTGTTTGCTTGTCTCTGGCGCCCCTGAACGGATGTCAAAAAGCTTCAAGGCGTCTGATGCCGACACCTATTGGAATCGTAGCGGGGCTTCCCTTCCCAGGCGGTGAGTACTCTGAAGCCTGTAAGTGTGCTGACCGTGAAACGCCAATCTTTATTGTGTCCGGAAGAAATGTCAGGGAACATAAAGTGGCATCCAAGCCTTTCGGGAATGAGCGGGCTCGTATGCCGCGCTTGGGTACGGCGATGGTCACTGTCGGAAAAGGACTCTCCCCCAAAGAACTCTATGAACAAACAGTGACGGCGAACACAATCAAGTCTGCGAAAGTTGAATTTGTAAAAATCGACTTAGCGCCTCCATTTGATAGCAGCGAACTCTTTACTGACCTTGGATCAAAGGCGATACAAAACTCTCGTCAGTGGATTAACGCTGTTTCCAGACAACTCGATCGCGGAGCACGTCGATCTCTGACGATATTTGTGCACGGCTACAACACAGAATTCGTAGACAACACGCTGATCTCTGCGGAGATTTATCACTATCTTGGTCACGAGGGAGCATTGATCAGTTTCGAATGGCCTTCAAAGTCAAAACTATTGGGCTACATCGAAGACAAAGGCAATGCGACCTTTAGCACTCGAAGCTTCCGTTCGATGCTGATGAATTTGGCGAGGGAATGTTCGGCAGATTCCATTACCATCATCGCTCACAGTGCAGGTTCTCCAATTGTTGTAAACGCGTTGCGGGAGATTCGGTTACTGGATGACGATCTGACCCCATTGCAGTTGGAGAACAAGTACAAAATCAAACGTGTTGTTCTGGCTGCTCCCGACATGGACCTAATGGCTTTTCTCAACGCGATAAGGGACGGATTTCACGAAGTTGTCGATCGTGTTGCAGTCTACGCGTCACCAAACGATCGAGCCCTGGGGGCGTCCGAAAAAATCACCGGCACCCAAAGATTGGGACGCGCGGTCAACAATCTGGAGCAATGGGAGAAAGAGCTCCTGATGCGAACTTCGGGTTTGGAAATGATTGATGCTTCGGTTGCTACGAAGAACTATCGTAGCTTGGCCCGACATAGCTACTTTCATCGCGATCCTTGGGTTAGTTCCGACATTGGCGCATTCATATTGCGAAACAACCCAATAGAGAGAAGCCTTATAAAACAACCCGACGAAGTGTTTTGGCGATTCCCCGCGGATTACCCTAAACAGTTGCAACAAAAAGCCGGGCTATCCCAGAAGTGAAAAACAGCAAAGTACCTTTCGTGTACAGCAGTAACGGCAAGGTTGACGCTTGCCCCGCTGAAACGACAGCTAAATCTAACCGTTGGTTGCGATCGACGATTTGCCGTTCACGGTTTTATTTGCCGTTCACGGTTTTAGATCTGGACAGGCTACTTCTATCCAATGTCATTGCGACTCAAAGAGCCACGCAGGGGATGATTTCCTCGGGTCTTCGAGCAGCAAATACAGTGCGTTGTCAGAGAATTCGGCATCTCTGGTCAACCCAAAGTGGTCGTCAAACAGAAATCTAACATCGCTAAATTGAATGGGCGATTTGAGCGTAGGACTCCAATTACTCTTGGTCCTTTGATCCGCCAAAGCTGATTTGCGCGTCACTGTATGGTCGCCTGGCACCTCGCTTCTTGGCGTTAATGTTCTCTGTTCTAAATTTGAAAACAACGTGTCAACGGTCGCAATGGCGTCTCCTGCAAACAAGTGAATACCTGTTCCCTGAGGAGGTGCTGCCGGCACGTTGAGCGCTTTGTGAAATCGATACGCGCGTTCCAAACATTCTTTCACGTGAGCCTTGGCGTACTCCTTTCGCTCTTGGTACGAGGCAACATTGGGCAGAAGATGTTCGAGGATAGAATCTTGGTCCGGATTTAAAAGACCCCACCCGCGCTGATCCCATGTCTCGACGTCATAATGATTCAAAGGCTGACCGCTTTCTTGATCATAAACAAATGCCTCGGGACCGCTGGGAAGCAGCTGGTATATCGAAGGAAGTGTCGCGACCATCCCACTGGGAAACGTTTTGAGAACAATCGAAAAAGAGAAACCTTCATGAGTTGAAACGAGAGACCGAGCGGATCCATTATTTGGTGTCCCAATAAGGATGACTTGATCGATATCTTCGCAACCGGACCAGTTCAGCACCGGGGTTTTCTCTGCGGTGGGAGGGCCCTGATCCCCGTACCGCAAATAATAACGGGTAATCAACCCGCCCATAGAGTGAGCCACAATATCGAACCTAACTGGCACGTCGACTCCGAATCTCCTCTTTCTCTCGGCTTCGATGTACGCCTTCTTCTGCTTCAGGAACTCATGCAGTTTGGCAGCGTTGTATCCGTTGTCTCGTCGCCAGTCGTATGGAAACTGGAAACAGGTGTAATGCTTGTTTCCATAGTCGATCGCTCCGGCGAGCCCCAGTTCTTCATCGCGATATCCTCCGACACCAAGCATCTGCAGGATGTTCAGGTACGCGCGCTGAGAAAGTTCAACACCCGCCACGTTAACTTTCACGGAATCAAGCACTCCTGATGCGTGTACTCCGTCTTCAAATTGATCGAGATGCGATCCATCAATTGGACACGCCAACAGTCGAATATCATCAGGATTATCTACATCGATTGACTGGTTGTCGAAAACGCCCCATACCGTTCGGTCAGAAGCTCGATCCCTGAGCTTGGATCCCATCATCCCCGGAACGACTATGACGGGATTTCTGATGGCGTTCTCAAGCATTACACTCTGCTCGTAGATCGTATCAAGCTCTGGCATCTCCTTGGCCATTGCCTGGCCCGGAATCACTTGGTCAACCCAAGGGCGTCCGAAGTATCCCATGACGGCGAACACTCCCAGCAGCAAAATCAAACTTGACTTTTTCATACCCAATTTCCAATTGCAGGAATCCTAGAAGTTAAATCGAGCCCATTGATTCGTGCGAGGAGCTAGTCGATTACTTCCTCACCGATCCTTCAAGAATCTTCAGCCCGTCAGTAATTTAGGCTACAACAAATCTTGGACCTCGAACATCAGGTGAGCGGTGTAGCCACATCCAAAATAAGCTTACGCTCAAAGGCTTAGTTGTTCTGCTGTCGGAATTTAAACTACAGTCTACAAAAATGACCGCGTTAACGGTTGGGTATCTAACAGACTAACTTGCGGCGGCAACCAATCAGAACAGGCCGCTAATCTCTCCGTCATCATCGATGTCGATCAATTCGGCTGATGGAGTCGTCGGCAGCCCCGGCATACGCATCATTTTGCCTGTGATTGGTATCAGAAACCCCGCTCCTGCTGCCACTTCGATTTCTCGGATGGTAATCTCAAAATTCTCTGGTCGGCCAATCTTCTTTGGATCGTCCGAGAGGGATTTTTGTGTCTTCGCCATGCAGACGGGACAATCTTCCATTCCAAGTTTCTCAATTCGTTTCAGATCAGCCAGAGCGCGAGTCGAATAAGTGACATCGCTCGCACCGTAGACGCTCGTGCAAATCTTGGCGATCTTGTCCATTACCGGCAGCTTCCAATCATAAAGTGGTTTAAACGTCTTTTCTGTATGCTCGATCGTTTTCACAACGGCTTTGGCAAGCTCAGTGGTACCTTCGCCGCCCTTGCCCCAAACATCTGCTACGACGGCAAAAAAGCCAAGCTCACTGCACCGGCGTTTAACGATCTCGATCTCTTCCTCAGTGTCAGAAGTAAATCGATTGATGGCCACAACCACGTCCAAGTCATACAGCGCCGCATTCTCAAGGTGTTTTTCCAGATTGCACAAACCATTGGTCACCGCTTCCGGATTGGGTTCACCAATAGAATCAAGTGACGCACCGCCGTGATACTTAAGCGCTTTGATAGTCGCAACCAGCACTTGCATCTTCGGCTTAAGCCCCGCCGAGGCACATTTGATGTCGTAGAATTTTTCAGCCCCAAGATCAGATCCGAAACCGGCCTCGGTCACCACGTAATCCGAAAGCGACATCCCCATTCTCGTGGCGATTACCGTATTGGTTCCCTGAGCAATATTGGCGAAGGGTCCGCCGTGAATGATGGCCGGTGTACCTTCGATGGTTTGGACAAGGTTGGGCTTAATGGTGTCCTTAAGTAGCGCCGCCATGGCTCCCGGAGCGTTCAGGTCGCGCGCGAAAATCGGTTTCTTCTCGAACGTGAATCCTACAAAGATATTCCCCAGTCGGCGTTTTAAATCGGCCATATCATCCGATAGACACAGAATCGCCATGATCTCCGACGCAGCAGTAATGTCGAAACCCGTTTCGCGCGGAATTCCATTTCCAGTTCCGCCCAGCCCAACGACGACGCTTCGCAGCGCTCGATCGTTCATGTCCATGACTCGTTTCCACGCCACGGTGCGCGCGTCGATATTCAACGAACGCGTTTTCGATTGCAGGTTGTTGTCGATCAACGCCGCCAACAAATTGTGTGCTTTCTCCACCGCAGAAAAATCGCCGGTGAAGTGCAGATTGATATCCTCCATCGGCAGCACTTGCGAGTATCCACCGCCGGCGGCTCCTCCTTTGATCCCAAACACCGGGCCAAGTGACGGTTCGCGCAAAACGACAGTGGATTGCTTACCAATCTTATTCAATCCTTGCGACAATCCGATCGAAACAGTCGTCTTACCTTCTCCGGCTGGAGTAGGCGAAATCGCAGAAACAAGAATCAAATTCGATTTCTCAATGCGATCTCGATCAATCAAATCCAATGGCAATTTTGCTTTGTGACGACCGTAAAGTTCAATTCTATCGCGATCGATGCCAAGCGTCGTCGAGATCTCAGTGACGTGTTTGAGCGTTGCCTGCTTGGCAATTTCGATATCAGATGCCATCGACGTTATTAAAATTGAGTGGAAGAATTAGTGAAGTGGATGGGTGCCGATCTTACTTTAGATTGTTATTGCGGAGCAATGCGGCTCCCCTGTCTCTCCAGCGCGCCTCGATCGGTGTCGCTGATAGGTCCCGTATAGGATTCGATGATCCTTCCGTCTTTGGTAAAAACGACCGTACAAACTCTTGGCGCGAGAAATGGTAAAACACGCCCAAACCGAAACTCGTGGACGGTACTTAAACCGATTTGCTCCGTCGAAGCTGGCTTCATACCGGCGATCTCAGCCACTCGTTCACGCGAGTCTTCATTACCGACCGTCTTCGCTTTAACAATCTCTGCGATTTTGGCGTCGGCTCGAGGTATTACCACCGCCCGGTCGAGCAACATACCACCACCGAGGATCAACCCAACAAGCAGAAGAACGCCCAAGCGGATAAAGAATGCAGGGCCGTACGCGGACTTCTGTTTCTTCTTTTTCTTTTTGCTCATAAACCTGCTCCAGTAGATGGTCTGATTTTCGGCTGATTGTAACTTCTTTCAATTGCGAATCCAACGGTGGCTGGCACGGGACTAAGTTTCGTTGACACCAGTCAATGATCATCGGGTGCGATCAATCCGGCGAATGACGGTCGTTCACGATGATTTGATTCACTGTTGCGTCCAATTCCCTACATCGAGTTCGATAAAACAGATCTTTTCGCGCAACATTTCACTTCTTCGACAGGGGAAGATTCGTTTATGGGTGCGGGCAAATATAGTACATAGTACTGTTGCACCTGAGACTTGAACAAATGAGTAAATGATATTTCCGCACCACGCTTCTGATGCTTTTGGGACACGCTTCGTGAACGTGACGCAGCGATGCCATTGGATTGTGCAGTTGCTAGTTCCGTTGCTGATCGTTGGTTTAGCCAAAACCTCGCTTGCGTTTCAGGACGCCAATGCAACAACTGCGCGTCGGCCAAACATTGTCTTGGTGGTCGCAGACGCGTTAGGGGTTGGCGGTTTGAGTTGCTATGGCAACCAAGTGATAGAGACGCCAAACTTAGACCGCTTGGCAGCCTCAGGGATGAAATTCAACAACGCCTATTGCGGCGCTCCTGCAGCTGCGCCTTCACTCGCAATGCTGTTGACCGGGCAGCAAACCGGTAACTGTTCGATTCGCGTTGATACTGGAGGTGTGCCGCTGCCGAAGGGTGATGTCACGATCGCGGAAATGCTAAAGCAGCGCGGCTATCGGACAGGCGGCTTTGGTAAGTGGGCGTTGGGAATTCAAAACTCCGAAGGCGATCCGCTAAAGCAAGGCTTTGATGAGTTCTACGGTTACTATCACGCAACTCACGCGCAGGACCACTTTGCCGAATACTTGATCCGGGATGGCCAATACGAGCAACTACCAGAAAACCTGCTTGCAAACATAAGCACGAAAAACGCTGGACTTGTTGGCAAGCACAACAGGGCAACAGGAAAGCCATTGATTTGGACCCCTGAACGGATCATGAATGAGGCAAAGAACTTCATTCGCCGCAATCAGAGCCAGCCGTTCTTTTGTTATCTACCGCTAACGTTACCGCATGGGCATATGCATGTGCTGGACAATGATCCTGCGATGCAAAAGTTCAAGGACCGCGGATGGTCGAATTGGGCGATCGCTGCGGGGAACATGACGCAGCAATTGGACAGCCAAATCGGAGCGCTGCGGCGGTTGCTGACCGAGCTGAAACTAGAAAAAGACACCATCGTAATCTTTTGCTCAAGCCGCGGGGCTGCAATGCGGTTTGACGGTGAGCTCGATTCGGCTGGGCCTTGGCGAGGATCAGGTCGCAGCGTCTACGAAGGTGGGCTGCGGGTGCCGATGATTGTTTGCTGGCCGGGACAGGTCGCAGAGAATTCCGAATCATCTTTGCTGGTTGGACTTAATGACGTATTCGGCACCCTGCAAGATCTCACCCAGCAGACAGACCTAAATGGAGGCTCAAACGACTCGCGCCTTCAATCATTTTCCTTCGCTAGTGAGTTGCTGGGAGATACCGCCGGGCAGGAACGGCACGAGTTCTTGCTTTGGCAGTGGGCTGCTTACAATCCAGGAAACGCACACTGGCACCCGGCGGTGCAGGCAGTCAGATCAGTAAATTGGAAATTACTGCGTCACTCGGAAGAGGAGCCTTGGGAGCTCTACGATCTTGATGACGATCCAACGGAGGCATCGGATTTGGCTGCCGCGCGCCCGGAACTCGTAACGCGATTGGAAAAACTGTTTAAGGCTAACGTCTCGCCTCCACCGCCTCAGCGCGAGGCGCTGATCACTTGGAACGTTCCGTTTAAGTGGGCCAATCGCGATCACGGAAGACAGCTTTTCGCATCGAACATTGAAAATGTCGTTGACGAATCGGCATCGCAATTTAAAGGGGTGACGTTCGAAGAAGATGCGATACTACTGGGGATGTCACAAAAACAAGACTCCTCAGGCACGGTTCATCTCAACTTTGCTTGGCAGTTGAAGGCGGGAAGACGGCCTGTTCGATTCGTGCACCTATGCGATACCGATGGGAAAATCGTTGGTCAACTCTCAGGAGACAAGACACTTTTCTCGGATGTCGATCGAAGCAAAACTGTAGTCGACTACATCGCTGTCACGCCCGAACAACTCGAATCGGCGGACTCTGTTGCAGTAGGTTTCTACGATCCCATAAGGAAATCAGCCGTGATCGCGGGCGGTACATCCGATCAAAAATATCGGCTAACGGTGTGGGAAAAAGATGTCGGCGAAAACACCGCCTCTCGATAAACGCACGTGGCTAACGAACATGCAAATGCGTCGGATCAACCCTTGATCCCGCTAGTGCTGATTCCTTCGACGAATGTTTTCTGTGCCAGGAAAAAGACAACAATCATTGGTATCGAGAACATCACCGCCGCCGCCAACAGCAAATGGGTCTGGTCTCCATAAGAACTAACGAACCGTTCCAGCCCGTACGCCAGCGGGAATTTTTCAGGATCGCTCAAATACAAAAGCGGGCCGCCAAAATCGTTCCAAGTCTGGACAAATTGAAACAACGCCACCGTTGCCAGCGCCGGCGTAGAGAGCGGCATCACGATCCTCCAGAACAATCCCCAATCGCCCAGCCCATCGATGCGGCCAGCCTCCAATAGCTCCTCGGGAATCGAGATAAAGAATTGACGTAGTAGAAAGATGAAAAACGCATCTCCTAGAAACGTCGGTCCAATGATTGCCCACAACGAATTGTAGAGGCCTATTTCGCTGATAAGAATGAACCGCGGCACCATCATGATTTGCCACGGCAACAGCATCGTCGCGATGACAGTCAGCATCACCCACCGTCGACCGCGCCACTTCACGCGGCACAGCCCATACGCCACCAAACTGCAGGAGAGCGTCGTGCCGACGACACAGCCAACGCACATCAGCAACGTGTTGGTCAGGTAACGTGCGAACGGCATACTACCAATCGCCTGTGGATAGTTCGCCCACTGCGCGGTTTCAGGAAAACGGTTTGGATTGCGCGCCAGTTGTTCAGGCGTTTGCAACGAACCGCTGACCATCATGATCATCGGCAACGCAAACACGAGGCCAACCACGAGCAGCAGAACGTAGAGAGTAACTTTGGTTCGGACACGCATTAGCGATCTCCTCCCAGATAGCCATCCACCTCGCGCTGGCATTGCTGCACTCGCCGGTCCAGCTGTTGGTCATCCATCGGCCGCATCAACGCATCCCATGCCAACGCTTCGACCTCCCGCTTAAACGCGGCGGCTCCTTGGACGGCCGGAACGGGGAATTGGTTCTTGCTGCCGGCAAGGTCAACAAAAGTCTGGAACAGAGGCGTGACCTCAAGATAGTTTCGAAATGGCTCGGTTGCGACGACCTCTTCAGACGCCGGAATCCAACCGCCGTCCACGTACCACTCCGCCGCGCGATCGGCATCGGTAAACCCAATCCAAAACTTGGCAAACTCCCAAGCGCCACGTGGGCATTGTGCTCCTGAGGGCACAACAAAAAAGTTACCGTTTACCCAACCCGCGTTCTTGCGCGCGTCTCCGTCGGGAATACCGTCTTCGTCAGCATCCGGAAAAGGCAACGGGCAGACGCCGAATTCGATCCGCGGCTTGCCCAATTGCTCGCGCTGTTTCTGAAACGCCACAATATCACGAACACGCCACTGACCATCCATCATTGCGACGTAGCGGCCGACTTCATCGTCGTCACCGATCGGCAACAGCGGAAACGTCTTGCCCGGCAGCGACTGATCCGCTTGCCGAAACGAAGCCAAATTGTCTGCGCCGTAGCGCCTCTGATAGGCCCCCATCCAATTAAGTGCCTCTAGATTGCCGGGATGATTTATCGTGGCTTGTTGCTCCGCGGAATCGTAAAAAGAACCACCAAAGACTGGCCCCCAAGCCCACAGGCGGCGCGAATCGGGCAAATATCCAACAGGGCAGGGCAGCGTCTGGGAACCTGGAGCAGCAAAGTGTTCGGCGATCGTATCGAGCTGCTCAATTGAGCGTGGCAACGGCAACCCTGCATCGTCAAGCGCCGAAGCGTTGAAGAATAGAGCGCGAATATCCAAACCATTGCATAACCCAAACAACTGATCATCGACGACCGACAAGCGTTCGGCGGCTGGAAAAAGTTTGGCGCGAATTTTTTTGGCCTCGTCCACATCGACGAAGTCTGACATGGGAGAGATTACGCCGCGCCGCGCCCAGTCTGCCAAAACCGGATCGTCCTGGTTGACCAAATCCGGCGGATCGCCGCCGGCAACCGCGAGAAAGAGTTTGGCCTGAAGGTTGTTACCCGGCATCGCAATCGCGCGCACGCGATACTTTTCTTGGCTATTGTTGAACTGATCCACGATCGAATCGACAACGGCCGAATCCTTACCGCCCCAAAAGTGCCAGAAAACAACCTCCTCGCACGAACGGCTTTGATTTCGTTCACCGTTCGAACTTGCACAGCCCCCTAGCAGCATCAACATTGGGATCAGTGACGCCAACAAAAACCGCATGGTGCCAGTTACCTTAAATTCCACGATAATGCACCCAGTTCTTTGACAGCCGGGCCAATAACAACGTCGCAACGACCAACCCCACAAACAGCATCCACGCTAGTGCGCTGGCGTACCCCATTTCGAAATCTGCAAACGCGGACAGGAACAATTTCAGGGAGATCGTCGTCAGCGAATCCCCCGGCTGGCCTGTTCCCTCACTCAAGATGTAAATGTTGGTAAAGTTTTGGACACTGCGAATCAGTCCCATGACTAGGTTAAAAAAGATCACAGGCGAGAGCATTGGAACGGTGACATGCAAGAACTTCCTATACCAACCGGCACCGTCAATTTCCGCGGCCTCGTACAGCGTATTGGGGATGTCACCTATCGCAGCCAAATAGATCACAACAAAGTTTCCCACTCCCCACAGTGTCATCAGGACCAGCGCGTCCTTGCTGCCGAACAACAGTAGCCGACCATCTGAAAACCAAGCGCCAATCTGAGCGGCTCCTTCGAGACTGACGGCCGATCGCGCCTGATTAAGCCAGTTCTGCGGCGGGAAACCGATCCAACCCAAGATCGTATTGACTAGCCCAGTGTCGGTGTCCAACATCCACACCCACAGGATACTGCTGGCGACGATCGGAATGATCGATGGCAGGAACACCAGCGTCCGAAAAAACGACTGGCCTTTCACCTTCGCCGAAAGCAGCACTGCTAGGCTCACGCCCAGCACGACTGAAAGGGGCACCGACAAAAGGCTGTAGTAGAGCGTATTGAGGATCGCTCGACCTGCCCCGCGTCCAGTGGCGACTTCGTCAGCGATGCGAGAATAATTTTCCAAACCCACGAACTCTGGCGGGTTGATAATGTCAAACTTACAGAAACTCCAGTACAACGAAGCGGCAAACGGCCAAGCGAACAGCAGAATTACCCCTACTATCCAAGGCGAGCAAAACATCAGGCCGACGGACGAAGATGATCTTTCGGCGGGGATTGCTGCTGTCATCTTGAGCTCCGCCCCCCGCTGAAAAAAAGTGTCAAAACTGTTATTCTGTTGCCCCTTAGGGGAGCGATTCTAACGCGCGCTGCCAAGCATCACCATAAATGCAAACCAAAAATTCATGAGCGACATTTTTTCTGAACTCCAATGGCGTGGCCTGATTCACCAAACTACCGCCGACGATACCCTGCAAGATTGGCTAACCTCGGGAATGAGAACGGTCTATGCCGGCTTCGATCCGACTGCAGATAGTTTGCACGTTGGAAGTCTGCTGCCCTTGATGATGCTCCGTCGATTTCAAAAAGCAGGTCATCGCCCGATTGCCATCGTCGGCGGCGCAACGGGCATGATAGGCGATCCCAGCGGAAAAAGTGCTGAACGGAATTTACTGTCCGAAGATCAACTACAAGCCAACATCACCGGCATTGAAGCTCAGATGCGTGAGATTCTGGACTTTGAGTCGGGCGATACTTCTGCGGTGCTGGTCAACAACAATGACTGGATGAAGGATTTTTCTTACACGGCGTTTCTGCGCGACGTCGGAAAAAACTTTCCAGTCAACGTGATGTTGGGCAAAGACAGCGTGAAATCGCGATTGGGTAGTGACGCGGGTTTAAGCTACACCGAATTCAGTTACATGTTGCTGCAAGCCTATGACTTCGTTCACCTCAACCAGAAGTACGACTGCGAGCTTCAAATCGGCGGCAGCGATCAATGGGGTAACGTGACTGCGGGAATTGACCTCGGTCGCCGGATGCTGTCAAAACAACTCTACGGCATCACTTGCCCGCTGCTGACGAAGTCGGACGGGGCCAAGATGGGCAAAACTGAATCGGGTGCGATCTGGTTGTCGCCAGAAAGGACAAGTCCGTACGAATTTTACCAGTACTGGATTCGCGTAGACGATGAAGATGTTGGCATGTGTTTGCGTTTTCTGACAGAGTTGTCAGAGGACGAGATCAAAGCACTAGATGCCGCCCGCGCAGAGGCCCCCCACGAACGGGCTAGTCAAAAGCGATTGGCCGAATCCCTAACCTGTTTGATTCATGGTCAAACCGGTTTAGACAAAGCGCTGCAAGCGACTGCCATTTTGTTCGGAGCCGAAATCGAGAACCTTTCCGATTCCGAGCTTCAACAGATTTTTGCTGACGTCCCCAGCGTCACGCTCGATGCCGGTCGACTTGAAGGAGGCATTGGGATTGTCGATGCTTTAGTCGAAGCAGGTTTGGCCAAGAGCAAAGGAGAGGCGCGGCGGACCGTCGACGGAGGAGGGGGCTACGTCAACAACCACCGTGTTGAATCGGTCGATCGCACATTGACTCGTGCTGACCTCGCCAGCGAAACGGTCATCGTTTTGAGAAGTGGAAAAAAGAAATACGCGCTGGTAAAGTTTTCCGCCTAATATTTATTAGCACCCGCAGTCGGGTTGCGCCCTCATTTCTAGAAAACTCTGTCGCAATTGAAGATTTGATGTATGCGTATCGACTCTGGATTACGATGATAGCATCCTTGTC
Source organism: uncultured Pirellulaceae bacterium (assembly GCA_964439245.1). Taxonomy (GTDB): domain Bacteria; phylum Planctomycetota; class Planctomycetia; order Pirellulales; family Pirellulaceae; genus Mariniblastus. The sequence goes on from CAYTPS010000053.1 coordinate 16,078, forward strand.
GCAAAACGGAAATCTGAGCAAAACTGCCGGATGAATTCGTTTTCATGTGATCAACCATCGTTCCTACCAGTGCTCCCCGTCTATGCCAGAAACTTCAACTACCCAACTTGTTCAAACCGTTCGCTCTCATTTTGAAGACAAATTTGGGGCTGCTCCTGATGTTGTTGTCGCTGCTCCGGGTCGAGTGAACCTCATTGGAGAACATATCGACTACTGCGATGGTTTTGTGCTCCCGATGGCGATCGATCGGTACACGATTATCGCTGCTAAAACAACCGACGGAGACACTCCCGGCACCGCTGAGTTTTACTCAATCGATATGGACGACACGTTGAGCGTGCCGCTAGACGAGATTACCAAAAACGAGCATGGATTCTGGGGAAATTATGTTACCGGCGTGCTGGCTGGAATGGCTGCCCAAGGCTCAGAGATCCCACCTCTACAGGCGGTCACACACTCTAATGTCCCCATTGGTGGAGGGCTCTCCAGTAGCGCGTCACTGGAAGTCGCCGTCAGCACGATGATCGAGGCGATCACAGGCGTTTCGGTTGATCCAGTTGCCAAAGGGCTATTATGTCAGAAAGCGGAACATGATTTCGTCGGCGTTCCCTGCGGTATCATGGATCAGTTTGCCAGTGCCCTATGTCAACAAGATCACGTTCTGTTGCTGGACTGCCGGGATCAATCGTTTCAACAAATCCCGTTTACCAACCCTGACATTGCTGTCCTAATTATCAACAGCGAGGTCAAGCACGAACTTTCCGGCGGCGAATACGCCCAACGGCGCAGCAGCTGTGAAAAAGCACTTCGCATTTTGGAATCTGATTCGTTTCGCGACGTAACGATGGAGCAAGTTGAATCAAAACGTGATTCGATGGACCCTGTTGTTTTCAAACGAGCCAAGCACGTGGTCAGCGAAATCGCGCGGACCACCGATGCAGCCAGTGCGCTTCAGGCCGATCAGTGGGACAAGGTCGGCGAATTAATGTACGCCAGCCACAATTCACTGCGCGATGACTTTGAGGTCAGCTGCAAGGAACTAGACATCTTGGTGGAACTTGCCAGCAAAACCGACGGTGTGATCGGCTCCCGCATGACTGGTGGAGGATTCGGCGGTTGCACGGTGACGCTAGTGGAGCAAGACAAAGCGGCAGCCGCGACAGAAGCAATCTGCAACCAGTACGAACAAGCCACCGGAGTAAAACCATCGGCGTTTGTAACTCGACCATCACAGGGCGCCCACCAGATAGTCTGAAGTTTCTCACTGACCCAAATACAAAAAAATGCCGACCATTTCTGGTCGGCATTTTTTATTCGTCAATGTCATTCCGCTTACATAGGCTTTGTAAGGGAAGACGGACTCAATCTCTTTAGTTTGCTTCAGGCCCAGCTAGATCAGGGAAGCTCCAGTTGTTCTCTGTTGGCTCTACTGCCGGTTGATGAGCTTTGCGAAGCAATTCCAATTCTTCAGCCATTGCCGCCATCTTAATCTGTTGCTGTTCGATGGTTTGGTTCAACGACGTAATCTTTCCGTTGGACGCCTTGGTAGGTACAGCAGGCCCACCAGCCGCAGGATCAAGTCGACTGACTCGTTCCACCGGCGAATCCAAAACAGACGGCATGGTGCTATCGATACTTGCCGACGTCGTGACTGCTGAATCTACCTTATCGGTCGATGCCACTTTTTCTTCTTTAGGAGCCGTACCGAACTGCAACAAAGACTTTTGCTTCTTCCCTTGTCGAGAAAACACAACTTCTACCAAATCGCCTTGGCCAAGCGTTTTCGCAATCTGCTTCAGTTCGGCCATCCCAGATAGCTCGCCGCCACCGACACTCACTAGCCGGTCACCCGATCGTATCCCGGCAAACGCTGCGTTGCCGCCGCGCTGAACGCCAGTCACGACCAAGTGGTTGTCTTGAGAATTCTGAACCATCATTCCAAAACCCGGTCCGCGATTGCCAGTTGCGTTGGCAATTTTTTCTGATGCATCTGTCGGAGTAATTGAAATTGGCGGAAGTGGCCGCGTACGCATAGGAGCTTGAGGTCGCGCCGTGACTCGACGAGGTTCGCGCGGTTGAGTATTTCTCGACGCGTAATCAACGGGATCCGCTGGCGTCGGTACGGCATTTGAACGAGTCTGAAAACCGCGACGTGGATCGGGCAATTTGATTTTGTCGTCCTCGCCGGCGAATTCGTCTTTCAGTTTTTTCAGCAGTTTTCCCCGCGGAATTAGTTTTTCAAACGGATTGTCAGCGTGGGATTCGCTTGTCCCCACCGCTCCTGAAAAACAAAAACTCGCCACCAAAGTCAGGGCAATATTT
>CAYTPS010000054.1:0-14121 GCA_964439245.1 uncultured Pirellulaceae bacterium
GGCGTGATCGCCAACAACCCGCACCATCTCGCTGGCGCCATCGACAGCGACGGACGATACCAAGACAAACTGCCGATGTTATATTCGGAGATCCGTGAGCTGACACAATCGGTCGAGGACCTGCGTCGGCAAAGTCAAAAGCTAGATTTACGTTCGCGGTTCATGGGCGGCACCGTTTTGGAGACGCCGTACAAGCATCAGGTATCCAGTCGGGAAGAAGATCCAGACAATGATCAGCCGGCACTCTTGTCAGGAAAAAACCGTAGCGTTTCAGTTGCTCGCGGTCAGCGTTTTTGCGAGGTGGCGGACCTCTCGAAGTGGCAAGCGTATGTGCTGTTGACCGAGCATCAGATCAAGTTCGCCAAAGTCGGTAATGAGGCGGTGATGAAGCTGTACTATCGCCCATGGGAAAAAATCAGAGGGCCAATTGAGCAGATTGGCGTGACGGACTTGTCGATTGATCGTAAGAACTATGAGATGAGCCAACAGGAGATTGCAGCGTTAGGGCAAAAGAACGAGATCCCCGATTTAGTTCAGGAGATGGTTGCCCAATATGAGAAACCAGATCTGCAGTACTACGCGCGCGTGCCACTTAAGGACGTTCAAAAGCTGCGCATTGGCGTTGGAGGACAAGCGCGGCTGTTCTCTGGCTATCGTTCGCTGGGATCCCGAGCCCTCTGGTGGATCAACCAAACCTTTCGGATGTAGATTCTCGTTTCCCCGCATTCTAGGTGGGATAAAGCGGCCTGGACGGAAGATAGCAGTCGGGTTTTTTTGCGTTTGCTGCGGATAAGCTGCCGTTTTTTCTTTTTCCAGCGATACAGGTGGTTAGACTGGATGCTTCATTCAGCGCGATCCTACCCGAACCTTCCCACACAAGGATTAGCGCGTTCCTAGTCAAGCTACCCCTTCTAAAGGAGTCTTGCCGTGAAAGCTATCCTGAGAGTTGGTTTTTTCACTGTTGCGGTCGCCGTTGCAATGGGCCTGAATGCTCATGCGATTCAAGTTTCATACAGTCTGAATGAAGTAGGTGGAAGCGGGAGCATTACGGGCGGCAACCCGGTCGCGCTAAATGAGCGGGTCGAAGCAGACCTTGGCACCTACCAGTTTTCGGGCAGCGTTCTTCCCGACCGGGTTGGGCTGATCGGGGTTAGCAGCGGGTTCCGCGCGGCGGTATCCAGATACGTGCCGGGATTTAGTCCAGAGCCTGGGGGAGGTCTACCAGGCGGGGGCGGTGGAGGAGAGCCATCAGACGGCGATACTGGCCTTGGTGGTGGAGGAGGCCCGGGTGATTTTCCATCAACGCAGTGGACGCAACTGACGATTGACACCAGCGCTGCCGGGACCTACCAAACGTTTGCCGACATCAATGGGTTAAGTGCTACCAATGAAGTAGGCTTCGTTCAATTCGATTGGGTTGTTACGGGAACTTCGAATCTGTACTTCGACGCAATCGGCCTAGGTGATGTTACCGTCAATGACGCGCTGAGCGTTGCCATACTTCGTGTTACCGGAGATTTGGGGGCGCCAGATACCTTTATCCATACCCCATCGACATCCGATTTCATCAGCGACCTTGAGTCTGCTAACCTCCAAGTGGATTCTTTTTTAGTGCCTTTTGATTTCACTCAATTGGACGAGGGAGAGACGCCGCAAATAGGTGTTGATTTTGAGTTTGCTGTTGAGACCAGGTTAGATGTGACTAACAACGATGGCCTTGGAAACTTTGAAGCGCTATTCGATGCTAATTTTTCCAATACGGCAACGCTGACCGATGTGACCGTTTTGGACGCCAATCTCAACGAGATCATCGGCGCTACCGTAACTGACTCGTTTACAGGTGGAAGTCTGGTCGCGTCCAGCGTCCCCGAGCCTTCGTCACTTGCTTTGGTGATGTTGGTTGGTTGCGCAGGTAGCATCCGAAGAAGACGCGGCCAGCGGTGTTAGGCTATGCAAGGTGTTGGCTTAAATCTCTCAGACAGTGTACGAAAGGTACTTTGTCCGTCGGCTGTAGGTCAGCGTTTTTCGAATAGCCGATGACCTGCATGCCTGCGGCAAGTCCGGCCTCTATGCCGGCCACACTATCTTCTATCACGACACAGTTGGTTGGATCAACGGAGAGTTTTTCTGCAGCATAGAGGAATAGTTCTGGTCGCGGTTTCCAGTGGTTTATGTCGTAGGCGCTAAAAATTTGCTCGGCAGTGAAGAATTGGTCGAGCCCTGTCACGCTCAAGTTGATCGCGATTTTCTCCTGAGGGGCGTTGGAAGCAACGCACATGGGTTTTGCAATCGTGGCTAGTAATTCGGCGGCTCCGGGAACGGGCAAGACAGATTCTTTTAGTGCGACTGCCTGCCGAGACCTAAATTCCGAGGCAAATATATCGGGCAACTGGGTTCCGTGGTTGTCCTTTATCCATGTGGCAATGGACTGCATGTCCCGTCCAACGAATAACGAGTGGGCCGTGTCAAATTCGAGGTCGAGTCCAAACTCCTGAAGGTATTCGATTAAGACTCGTACCGTTATCGGTTCACTGTCGACTAATGTGCCGTCGCAGTCAAAAATCACGGCTTCGAAATTGCGGGAGATCATAGAGAAAAAGCCGTTTGGTTTAAGCCACGGTTGTGATGTCGCATTTGTAAGCAGAACAGAAAGCTATAGGTCGCTGGACCAGAAGGTTGGGTACTGTATCAGCAGCCGATCGTACTCTCTTGTAAGAAATGGATTCAACAATTCGCGATCCTCGCCAACATTCTCCAGCAGTTTACGAATGGCCGAATCTTGTTCCTCGCGCCCACCACCAAAATCATCAGCTGTCTGGCTGTCTAGAACAACTGCCTTGCCGACAACGCCACTGACTTGAAATCTACGATCTAGATCGCCTGAGTTGGCAAGTTTTATGTAAATTGCAAATGCCTCTTCGTAGCGCTTCTGCGTTAGGTAGATTTCGCCCAGTCTCGCCCTGGCACGCTGGTGATAGAGCTTTGTCTTATTTTCGGCGTCGCCTGCTGCGTCTACAGGGAAGTATTCCAAAACGGATTTCCAATGCGCTTCTTGGCGAGGTAACGCTTGTTTGGCAGACAGATCGAAAGTTGACCAATAGGTTGATTCATATTGTTGGTCGACCGTTTCGAGTTTTGGAACGGGTTGTTCGGAAAGAGTATCGAAGTTGGAAGAGATCTCCAGTGGGTCGTCAGGTGGGGCCAAATTCGCTAACCAACTTCCCCCAAACCAACCTCCTAGAGTCGTCGCTAAAGTCGCGATGCCGAGGACGAGATGAGTGTTTGAGCGAGCAGATGCTTGGCCCTGCATCGCCTGTTGTAGCTTGTTGCGGTGAGGGAGGTCGGAAGTTGTGCCGACGATGGCCATTGGCGCGACCTTGATGTCGTTTAGCGCATAGGCCTCATCGAGATTGATTTGCTTCAGAACCCTCAGGACTTCGTCGGCGGATTGAGGCCGATTTTCCGGGGATTTCTTGATCATTCGATGGATTAGATTGCAAACTGTTTCCGGCAAATCGGGGCGAACCTCTCCCAAAGGCGTGGCTTCGTTTTTGACTTGCTTCATCGCGATGGCCAGCGGATTGTCACCGTCAAAAGGTGGCGTGCCGGCGAGCATATGGTAGGCCGTCACACCCAGCGAGTAGATATCGCTTCGCGCGTCGAGGGCGCCTCCTTCGACTTGTTCGGGGCTCATATAAAGTGGAGTGCCCATCGTGATTCCGACTTTGGTCAGTGTGTCTTGGGATTGGTCACTATTGACGCGCGCCAGTCCGAAGTCCGTGACTTTAATTTCTCCTTTGTCGGACAACATAATGTTTTCCGGCTTAATGTCGCGGTGGACAACTTGGAATTCATCGGCTTTTCGAATCGCCTTCGCGGTACCGACCAAGATTTCCATCGCGAGTTTGGGTTCGGCTGATCCGTTGCGGTGCAGCCACATTTTTAGATTCTGTCCAGAAATGTATTCCTGCGCGATGAAGTGAATGTTGTCGTGCTGGCCGACTTCAAAAATTTGCACAATGTTGGCGTGGACTAAAGCGGCCGCCGCCCGAGCCTCCCGCAGAAAACGCTCTACATAGGTCCTGTCTTTCGCAAGGTCCTCTCGCAGCACTTTGAGGGCGATAGGACGCTGCAAAGATAGCTGCCGTGTGAGATAGACATCCGCCATCCCGCCCCGACCAAGGCGCTGCAGGACCAGATAGTCACCGATCTTCTGCCCTGTCAGGTCGTTTCCGAAGTTCAGATTATCGACGCTCTCTGGCATGCGTTGGCTAGGATTTTTTGAGGCAAAAGGCGCCGCGCCGTTAGGAACGCGCCCGAGGAGATGATTTAGGCAGAGGCAGACGCCTCTCAATAAGAATCAGTATGTTTGCCAAACCTCTTTTTGACAACGTGCCGTGCCAGTTATTCCTCTTCGCGCCGACTAATCATCGTCGTCATCGCCGTGAGCGATTGTAGGCCAAAACTTGTCAAATCCATTTGGATCCAAGGCGTAATCCGGGCTGTTGTCCAGATCATGGCAAGAAAGACAAAGGTTGGCCTCGGCTTCGGCCTTGGTCACGATCATTTCTTTTCGCAACGCTTCGTCTTCGTCACCATTTTCTTCTGATTCGACGTGAGCTGATCCTGGCCCGTGGCAGTTCTCGCAGCCATTGCCGTGCAAATGGGCATGCTTGTCAAGATCGAGGAATCCCGTCTCGAATGGAACATAGCGTTGCGGATCCCAACCTACCGCGTGGCAGCTAACGCATTCGGGGTCAAAGTTTCGCTTCACCCATGTACGCTCGCCGGGATCGGTCAAGTCGCTGGTTGCCTTTGCGTGAGGTCCCCCGTTGCCATCGATGCCTTCTTTCCAAATTTCATATTCGGCATCATGGCAGTCCGCGCAAGCTTCGGATCCGACAAACTTGTGTCCCGAAGGGTGCAATTTCGGTTTGATGTCTTCAAACTGTCCGTTGGTCCATAGTAACTTCAACTCTTCTTGGTAGTTCTGAAATACCTTACGCATTTCCATGGCGTCTGTGAAACGGGCGTCCATTGGTACGCGCTCGTACTTTAATGACATTCCATCAGATGTTTTATAAATACCGACGATGCCCGCGTACATTCCTTTGACGCCAACTTGGATAATGGAGGTCGTGTGGTTATCCGTTTTGATTACGTCGGGTTGTAGTTTGGGATCGCCCGCGCCTCCGGAAGTGATCAGAACATCAAAAATTGGAAACTTCTTTGCGATGGCAACACAGGTGGCAGGATCGCTTTGCGCCACCAAGATGTTGAGGTCACACTTCTCGGCGACTAAAGGTCCGGCGACTCTCTTGAGGCCGTCAGTTACAGATACTTTGCTCAATCCATTCAGGTTGTTGAGCTTTGGGATGTGTTCATCACCGATCACCGCTGTGACCCCAATGCGCATCCCATTTTGCTCGACTACTTTGTATCTGTTGGTGGTGTCTTCAAATTCGGCGATCGATACGTTTGCCGAGAGAAATGGATTGTCATCACCGGCAACATTTAAAATCGTTTGCACCAAATCAATCGAAGCAATGGAGACGTCGTCTATTCCCAGGCCGATGGCTTGATATCCCATCTGCTTGCAAAGCGCATCGTAGGTCGTGCCAAGTTTGATCTTGGCTTGTTGACCCTTGCGACGAATCTGGTTGCCCGCGTCAATGTTTACTAGATCCCATCCGCGCTCAAGCAAAATTGACTGGCAAGTTCGCCGTCGAAGAAGTCCGCCCTTCTGTTTGTCCAAACCTGTGCAACCGCATGGTTCGATGTAACCGTGCAAGCGACCGGTCACAAATAGCGCTACATTGGGTTTTTCCCAGTCCTTCACCAGGTCCTCGGCAGGAGGGAATGTTGGCGTTTCTTCGGCTTCCCGGTCTGAGGCTTTTTTGGCTGGCGCCGCTGGATTGGAGATGAACGGATTGCTAGCAAGAAGAGCGAGCGGTTTAGCAATAATTTGCTGGATCGTTGTGACTGGATTTCCGCAACCGAGAGAGATTAAGGTGAGTGTGCAGACAAGGCAGGCGAGCGCGAGGCGACCGGAGATCCAGAGGGTTTTCATCGATAAAATACCTGTTTTGCAATAGCTGTGCAGCCGTTGGCTTTGTCAGTTCGGCAACTTCGAGATGCCTGACAATCGTATCGGCGAGCGCAGCCGACACCACAAAGCAACATACAATCGTAGCCCGTTTGGGTAAATGGCAACGTCAAACATTTGTTCTTTGTTCGAGGCCCCAGAAGCTACCGTTTCGCTCGACAAACTCGCCGAAGAGGACACTTGTTCTACGCTGTGCCGCTTTGACACCAAGACGAATTGACACACGAGTGAAAAAACAAGCCTAGGCGTTTTCCTTCACACCAAAATAGTTCAGCACGCGCTGGTAAATACTGAAGTCGGAAACAGAAGGTTCGTCGTTGAGATTGTCCAAACCTGCGGTGGTTAAGAGCACTCCGCGATGATTGACTCCGTCGTCAGCCGAAGCGTTCCTCCAGTCATATCCATGGGAGCCTTTGATCAGCGTCGCGTCCAACGGCACCGACATCGTACTCATGTCAAAGTGCAGCTCGACCGGATCGTAGCCCGGCTTGCGGTGAATATCTACTGTGCGCGCGAACGCCGGAGCAAGGTCATTGTCCTGCCACCAGTAGTACGCCTGCCAACTGTTGGACGATGAAGCCAGAACGACATCGCCGCTACGTTCGTGGTCCAACCGCTCGCGCTCTCTGCCCGTCAAGACGCGTTCGATGCCATCGACGCCCTCGAAGTGCTTTACGATTCGCTCGATCGTGTCGGGGGCGCCGGCCTTGACAAAGACATGGGAAAACTGATGGTCGACCAACGCCCACGCTTGGCTGCTGGCGACATCCAAATGTTCGCCATCATCCTTTGACAAAACCTCTAACAATCCAAGAGACCGCAATTCGCGATTTGGATAGCTCACGTGATCGACAGGTGTGATGACGTATTCGCTGGCAAACAGCCAGTCAACGTTTGATCCAAACGCCGATTCAAACCCAGACACCATCTCGCCAACGGTGTTGTCCAATTCGGTCAATGCCTCAGCCGCCTGTTGACTGTCGGGCCCATGCTTTTGTGCTGCGTAATCCAAATGTGGAAGATAGATATAAAAGAAGTTCGGTTTGAACTCGGCGACAGCCAACGTGGCTGATTTCACGATCCAGTCGCTCGATTTGATGTTTGCCAAAGGTCCCCAAAAATGCTTCAGCGGAAAGTGCCCCAGTTTTTCCAGCAGCTCGCCGTAAAAGTCTTGTGGCTTGGTGTAGCACCAAAGATCCTCGCTGCCATCAGGCTGGTGAATCGGCGCAGGCATGCAAACATAGTCTGCCCCACAACCTTTACTGAGCATCGGAAACCACGCACCTGATGTGAGACCGTGTTGCTTTAGTGTGTCCCAGATTTGCGGCTGCTCGATAACTTCGTTCCACGCCGTCCACATCTCGACCTTCGCCTCTTCCCGCCAGAAAAAACCGTTGGAGATCACGCCGTGCTCACTTGGTGGTTTCCCCGTCAGCATTGTGGCTTGTGATGGCCACGTAACGGCCGGGAACGAATGGTCAATGCGCGAGGAACTTCCCGAAGCGAACAGACGCTGGGTGTTAGGCATCGAAGCTAGATCGCTTTGTCGCAGACCGGGGATGGAGGCAAATACAAGGTGCTTCATGTTGAGTAAATCCATTTGGATAAAGCAAGGACCGGTAGAATCAGTGCAACGACGAACAAGGCGAATATCAGATTGTCGGGACGAGTCAGGAAGCAGATCGACGCATCAAAAACGATTAGGCTTCTAAGCGTAGAAATAATAGCCAGTTTGACCGATTGGGGCTGCAGGTCGGCGACGCAAACCGCGACTCTGCGAATGGATGCCAACGAAACAATCCCAACCAATGCAGGATAGGTCTGAATCGCGGAAGCAGAAAAATTGGCTCCCGGACACCACGCCAGCGTCGCCAGTAGAACAAATCCTGTCAACATGACACCTGCCGCTATCGCCAACTTGCCCCGTTGTTGGACAGCCTGGCTTTCGTTTCTGGCCAGCAATGTGACTCCCGTAATCAAAACGCCAATAGCGATCGCAGCCCACCAGATCTCGACAGGAAAACCGGCAATGCTAGAAAGATCTTGATCTGGCAAAGTCGCTGCAGAGGCCGTCGAAGCGCCCAAGAAAATATTTAGGCTGCGGCAGGCCCCCATCAATGCAGGGGCCAGCGGTGTTTGCTTCAGAGGACCGTCGTAGAGGTAAATCGCTAGGGCCAATAGTGCGGCAACCGAACCACATCTGACAATCGCCTGAGGTGAGGATAGAGCGCCGGCGCTAATGGCCGCCAAGATTCCCAGCACCATTAGGCTCCATCCAACTAGCGAGGCGGCGCGGAGGGAGATTTTACCGCTGGGAATCGGCCGGTTGGGCTGATCTGCTTTGTCCTTTGCGGCGTCGAAAACATCGTTCAACACCATCCCGCAACAATAAAGTGCGAGGCTGCTGATGATGAGGCACAACAGCGCCGGCCAGTTGTCCCAGCTTCGATTGGCTAGCAGATACCCTGCAAGGATGTTGGCGGCGGCCGTAGGAGCGTTGGGGACTCGGATAAGCTGGAGCCACTTCATTGGCGATGAAACTTCCGGAGTGTGTTAGTAGGCGGTGGGGCGCCAAATGGGTGGACTTCAAGATCGCTCGATTTTAAACGCTCTGTCTCCTGCCGCAGGTTCTGAAGACCCTTTGGCTCTCAAAAGGCGCAAAAAATAAGCCCGGACGCCAGCGAACTGGCGATCCGGGCTTTCCCCCCTAGGATATCCTCATGTCTGATAATGCCACTATCGGGTTGGTTGCCATTGAGGGTTAGCTAAATTTTAGCAATGCAGCGAAATTTCACTGTGAGGCAAGAATTTCTTTTATTCTTGCTTACGGAGGCCAGAAAGGCTGTTCAGGGTGAGCGAGACATTCCGATTTAGAAGATACATGCTGCCGTATACGTCCGTTCGTAACGCCGCAGTTTTTCAGAATATACGTTTGCTATCGCCATGAATCACCCGACGCCCAGTGAAAATCTAGAATCCGACCGGGCTCCGACCAAACGGTCCTCCGGTTGGCTTTCGGTGCTGCCTTCATTGCTAACTCCAATTTGTTTTGGGCTCGCGCTGTACTTTTTGCTGGCATGGGCAATCAACAAGGGCCACATTGCTGATGAAATGGTCCTGCGATACCTAACAGGTCATGCCATTTCCAAAGTAACCGTTGGAATGTTCTTGATCGGTGCAGCGTCGCTGTTCTTGATCGCCTACAACATTTTTGAACAGTTTTGTGCTGAAAAAACTATTCAGCTTTATGATCTCCAACCGACCGACGGTAGCTCTCCTGTTTCGAATCAAAACCATGCCGCTCATGGCATTGAGGAAGAAGCAGAACGCGCGGTTGAGCATGGCGAGCAGCTATTGGAGTTGCCCGCTTGGACGCAAACACACTACCTTTGGAATCGTTTGGTCAAAACACTTCATTATATCTACCGGACGGGTTCTGTCTCGGGCGTGGAAGACGAGATGAAGTATCTGGCCGAATTGGATCTAGATCGATCTCACCAGCGGTACTCATTGGCACGAATTTTGATCTGGGCGACGCCAATGCTTGGCTTTCTCGGCACAGTGTTGGGAATTTCTCAAGCGCTTGGTGGAATTTCGCCGGGGCCCGAAAATGATTTTCAAGCCATGATGAGCGGATTGCAGAGCAATCTGTATGTTGCGTTCGACACGACTGCCTTGGCGCTGACACTGTCGATGGTGCTGATGTTTGGCCAGTTCCTCGTTGAGAGGTTCGAGATTCAATTGCTGCAATTGGTCGACCAACGCACACGCCGGGAGATCGCAGATCAATACGACATGACCATGGCCTCAGTCGCCAACGGAAGTTTTGATAAAATTGGGCGAGAGGTGTTGGAGGCTACGCGTGACGTCGTTACCAACCAAACTGAGATCTGGAAGAAAACGATTCATTCTGCCGAAAAGGCTTGGGCGGCTTCGTTAACGCAAACCAGCGACGTGGTCCGAGGCGGACTGAGTGAAGCATTAGAAGAAAACGTTTGTAACCTGGCTGACTACCTTGGCCAGGCGATCGAGAAAGCTAACCAATCAACCGTCTTCCGTTGGGAACAGTGGCAAACGATGCTCTCTCACAACGCTAGGTTGATGAAGGAACATCAGGATCAGATGATCGAGCAGACCAAGCGTGTTCATTCTCTGGTAGGAAAGATGGAAGATTCCAGTTCCTATAGCGAGGCGCTTGAACAACAAAAAGCCGCGATTAAAGCGACAACTGATATGCACGAGGTGTTAACTCAAGTCGCGCGTGAACTGACGGCCCAAGGGAAGCAGTTGAAGAAGCAAACCGCAGTTCAGGCCGAGATGGTCAAACAGTCGACGCAATGGATTGAGAAAACCGGTGACGCCGATAAGACTTCAAAACGCGAGCAACAAAGGTCGACCCAAGAGTCCTCGAAAACCGTTCCTCAGAATCAGGCGTCCTCCAAAATTGCTATCGCAGAGGCAAAGGCGCTCAAAGCATTTGCCGAATTGAAGCAAGATGTCGGTAAGGAAGCGGGCGAGTCACCGAAAGAACTGGCAGCTGAAACGTCTGTTGTGCCAGGCAAACGGCGGAGAGATCCCAAAAAGCCAGTGATGTTCATGCGGTCCGAAGAAGTCACCGCGATGCGTAATAAAACGGCGACTTCGGCGGTTGCGGCCGTGAGTCCAATCCAAAAACGTGAGAACGTTTTAAAAATACATTCTGGTGGCGTAGTTGAAAAAACCGCTCGGTCACCAAGATCAGCGCCGATGATCATCAAGCCTCGCAAGAGCCCGTTTCTTGGAAAGGAATCGGCGGCTCGGCCAGCGGAACACCGTAAGCCTCAAGGACGCATTTCGGTTGACGCGTTGAAGCAAATGTTGAAAAAGAACGCATCAAAAAGCAACCAGCAAGTTGTTATGCCTGATTCCAAGACGATGCGAGACCGCGCCCAATTCCGCGAGAACGAACGAATCGTTAACGCCGCAGAAATAAAAGCTGCACCAGGTTCAAAAAAGGCTGCTTAACAAGAGGCCCTATGAATCGGTCAAAAAAACGCAGGCAATCAGAACGCCTGACAGTCTCGCTATTTCCGTTCCTGGCGGTCTTGATTTGTACGCTAGGGATTTTGATTGTGCTGTTAGTCATCTCGGTTCAATCGGCCACTAGCGAAGCCGACAACCGAGCGGCAGCCAGTCAAGCAGAACAACAGCAACGTCTGAACGAGGTGTTGGAACGTGGCGAGCTAATGGAGGTCGAAGCCAAGAATGTCGAATCGGTTCGCGCTGATGTTTCGCAGCGGTTGGCAATCTCAAAATCCGATCGCAGCTACTTGCAGCAGCAAATCAAAGATCTCGAATCTGAAGCGCGAGCAGTCTATCTTCAGTATCGGGAATTGCAAAAAAGGCGAGAGCGAGAGCGCAGCCATGAAAACGAAGAATTGGTGAGCAAGGATCAGTTGGAGCAGTTGAGGCAAAGTCTTGCTGAGGTGCGGCGGAGAATCGACCAAAACCGTGAAAATGCAGCTCCGGTTGCGACGAAGACTAACTTTCAAATTGTCCCCTATGCTGGTAACGGCGGAACTGCGCGTCGCCCCATCTATATCGAGTGCGATGCGAATGGGCTAAATTTGCAGCCTCTGGGTATTCGTTTAAAAGGATCAGATTTTGTCGATCCCAATCGCATTGGTAACGTGCTTGATTCAGCTTTGTTGGCGATTCGTGAGTACTACCAAAAACATGGCCTCGCAGACGATGAAACGAAGCCCTATCCGCTGTTGGTCGTGCGCCCCGAAGGCGCTTGGGCGTACTCCTTGGCCCGGCGGGCAATGAAAAGCTGGGACGATGAGTTCGGCTATGAGCTAGTAGATCGAGACACGCCGCTAGAGTTTGGCCGCTTAGACGCTTTGCTTAAAAAGGAAGTCCGAGAAACAATCGCAATGGCTCACCGTAGGCAACTGGCGATTGTCTCTCGGTCAAAACCAGGAGCTGTGAGGTTTGGCACTGTTTGGCGCGATGGCAGCGGAAGTGCCGCTGCAGAATCTTCAGCGGGACACATTCCAACGCACGCAAACGAGAGCAGTGAGCATCGGCTAAGGCAAGCTAGTCATGACGAAGATCAGTTCTCCTCTGCCAGTCATGCTGACGGCGCGGAAACAAATTTACACAACGGGCGAATTAGTCGTCGTGCAAGTGACGTTAAAGATACAGTTAGCCGCTCCAGTGGCCGGCCGATCCAAGGTAGCGATGCACTGGGACCGGGGGGATGGGGTCAAATAGGCGTTGCACCAAAATCAGCGTCGTCGACAAAGACAGCGGCAACGGAGAGCATTGCCAGAGAACGTGGTGCTAATTGGGCCTTACCCTCCAAAACGACCGGTGCTCGAGCTTATGTCCGGCCTATTCGCTTAAGTTGCGAAAAGGAACAGTTACAAATTCTCTCGCAAAACAAGATCGTTGCTACTATTCCGCTGGAATCGCAAACGAGGGATTCGGTAGATGTGCTGGTCTCCCAGATCTGGGAAACTATCGACCGCTGGGGAATTGCCGGGGCAAATGCATTTTGGAAACCGGAGCTGCGTTTCTCCGTCTTGCCGGGGGGACAACGGCGGTTTGAAGATTTGCAAAGGTTGCTGGATCAAAGTGGTTTGATTGTTGAGGTTGCCAAGTGAGTAAATCCAGTATTACGACAGGACAGGATGCATTTCTTGATATCGTGGCGAATCTAGTTGGGATCCTTATCATTTTGATCGTGATTGTCGGCGCCCACGCTGGTGCTGCTGCACGCTCAGCTTTGACCGTCGATAACGATTTAGAATCCAACATTCATTCAGCCGTGCTGCAAGCGCAGCGACAAGAATTGGAGCTAAGAGAGCTAGAGATCGACAACGAGCAACTTGAAAGGTTAATTGACCAAGAGAAGGCGTACGCGCGCCAATTAACAGAAGTCCGCCATCAACGTATGGTCGAACTGGAGACCGTCCGGCAGCTTGTTGAGAAGCAAACAAACGACCTAGATCAAGAATCCAAGGATGCGTTACTTGCAAAAGCCACGCAGCGAGAACTCCAACACCAACTCGCCGACGCTAAAGCGACATTGACCGCTCTCGAGAGTGCACGAGTATCGAATGATCCAGTGACGAAAACCGAAACGATTGACCACTATCCTAACCCGATCGCACGCACTGTTTTTACTCAAGAAATTCACTTTCGACTTCTAAGTGGCAGGCTGGTCTGGGTGCCGCTGGACGAACTGGTGGATGAAATGAAACAGCATTGGCGCTTGATTGCCGAGAATAAGTCGTTTCAAAAAACCAAACAGACGATCGGGCCGGTGGGGAACTTTCGCCTGCAGTACGATTTGGATTCTCACGGAAAAGGCGCCACACGACGGGTGCAGTTTCGCAAGTTCGACCTGATTCCTGTTGACCAGAATGCGGGTGAGCCAGTCGAACAGGCGCTCAAGTCCGATCAATCGCAGTGGTCAACTCGGTTGAGAATGTACTCTCCTGCAAAAACAACGGTATCGGTGTGGGTCTATCCTGACAGCTATCAAGAACACACCGAAATCAAAAAATGGTTACACTCGCACGGCTATCAGATGGCAAGCTGGCCGATGGAACACGGGCGCTTGATTTCTGGTAGTCCGGACGGATTCAAAACATCCGCGCAATAAGTGGAACGACCGAAGATTGACAATTGGCCTATGCAACAATTATCATCGGCGTACCGCAGATCAACATTTCGTAGGTTAAAAAGCCGCTTGATTGGCTCTTATACGATTTGTTTGCCGCCTTTTGTTTTGCTCGCTACGTCAACGCTCTATGCCACGCAAAAACCCTCGTAGAAATATCTCTAGGCTTGAGCGCGTCAGCCAGTCAGGAAAGGTGACTGGAGGTTGGTCGATGAGAATCCAACGGCGTGGAAAGAAGATCGAGGAGTTTTTCTCCGATCAACGACACAGTGGAAAGCGAAACGCGCTGGTGGCAGCTCAACAGCGACGCGATGAAATAGAGCACGACACATCGCGGTATAACGTT
>CAYTPS010000054.1:14131-18395 GCA_964439245.1 uncultured Pirellulaceae bacterium
AGTCTGGAATGGTCGGCGTCAGGCTTCATCAGCAAAAAGACATTCGTGGCGAATACGAATACTCTTACTGGTATTGGGTGGCTCAGTGGACTGACGGACGTGGACGCCGGCGCACACGCTCGTTCTCGATTCACAGCCACGGCGATCAGGAAGCTTACAATCTTGCTTGTGAGGCACGTCTCAAAGGCCTTCGACAGGCCAACCGATAGCAATTCGGTGCTGTCAGTTACGTCGCTTTCTTTGCCTGTGCTTCACAAAACAGGCCCTAAAGTCTTCCTATCTTTACTTGTCCGACCGAGGGCAAAAAGATGTACGGTTTGGAGGATATTTTACCGATCTATCGATTATAGCTTTCAACGCAAGTTTATCGTTGCTGGCTATCTTGGTTCTAAAATCACTCAAGAAGATCGTTCGATGAATTTTCATATCAGCCGTTCAGTATTTTTGTCTGTGGCCTTTGGTTTATTGTCCATGCTTATGTCAGTCAGCGGTTACGCACAGAACTGGCAAGATCCGGCTTTTCAACAGCCGGTTCGACAGTATTTTTCAGGTGAGCGCTATCCACTCAGTGGAGCCAATGACGTGGCAACTGTTTCGCCGACTCCCGTAATTTCTAAACCCTTCTCGCCGCGTGTCGATAAGGTCGGCCCAAGGGAAACTTCTCAGAAATTTAAAGTGAGAGACGCAGCGACACCCGCGGCCAAGAAAAAGAAGCCTGTGTCGAAACCTTCTGTCGATAAGAAAACAGCTGGCAAGAAAAAGAAGAGTGCTGAAAAAGAAGCCAAGGCAAAGGCGAAGAAGAAAGAAGACCCTCACCACCCCGTAATGACATGGGATGTCTATCGTGATCGGTCCCCCTACCCTATCGACCCGCGGAAGCCTTGCTTTGTTTGCAAACGCCAATTGGGCGATTGTGAATGCGGCTGTCCAATTTCTGATTGTGGGATCGGCAACCAGGGAATGCCATGGCAAGACACGGAACCCGGCGGACGCTCATGTGGGAAGAAGTGTTGCGGCGATAAGCGACCGGAATTTTCGGTCTATTGGCCCAAGCCATTGTCGGCCAGACGAGCCAACCGAGAGGGGTGCTGCCAAGCATGCGGGCACGCTAAGTGTTGCTGCCGCAAAATAAACGATCTGTTTGATCACTTGGTCAACTTTAAGTTGATCGATTATCAACGCAAGGACAGTGGATACTGCGGCCCCGAGGCCGATCCTTACGGGTGCCTCGGAGAATCCCGCTCACAAGTTGCGGGTACAGGATTCCGTTTCCCCTCCGAACCGTTCAGACGATAGTGCGGTCGTTTGAGGTGAGCTACCTCACCTATTACCCCGACGGCAGCTAAAGCGTTCATCGAGACTTGATGACGTTGAGGACGTCCTCGTGCAGCAGACCATTGGATCCAATCGCTTCGCCGGCATCGATTCTGCTGGTGCCCGACCAATCGCTGAAGCGCCCTCCGGCCTCTTGGATGATGGGCTGGACTGCAGCCGCATCCCAGACGTTCAAAATTGGATCGATCATGATATCGACGCGCCCTGTGGCGACCAGCAGATATCCATACACATCGCCCCAAGTGCGGCTGTACCAAGTCTCTGTCGCAAGACGATTATAGACGTCTCGCGCGTCGCGTTCGTCAAATGTTTCCACTTCCGAGGTCACCAATACCGCATCGTTTAGCGATGATGTTTTCGAGACCTGTGCCTGGGAAGGAGATTCGTCGCCGGTGAAATACCAAGCCCCATTTCCTTTGGACGCGAAGATTCCCTCGGCGATCCCCGGCAGATAGACCGAACCGATCAAGCTTTCCCGATTGCCGCTGTCAACCTCTTGCTCTACGGCAACCATTGTTCCGTATAGCGGGACGCCACTAATGAAAGACTTGGTGCCATCAATCGGATCCAGAATCCAAGTAAATGGAGAAGTGCCCTCGGTCGTGCCATACTCCTCGCCCACGATCGCATCATCGGGGAAACGGGCTGCGATTTGTTCTCGCAGGAACGTTTCGGATTCTTGGTCGGCGATCGTCAACGGCGAACCGTCACCTTTTTTGATGACGTTTAACGATGACTTGCGAAAATGCTTGAGCGTAATTTTTCCTGCTTCAATCGCAATCCGATTGGCAAGCTCAAGGCGTGGGGTAACTTCAGTTGACATTGAGCCTCTCGTGTTCTGAAGCAGCATCGGCGTTGTCAGGCGGAGCTAGGAACAGGGCATGAAAAAACAGCAGCGCGGCTCCGCATACCAACCAGCAATCTGCTAGGTTGAAGTTGGGCCATGGGTCGAAAAAGGGAACACCTTCAAGACGAAACAGGATCCAGTCGCGCACGTTGGTTCGGATGGATTCAGGATAGGAGGGAAGTGCGCCCCAGCCCAACCTGTCGTAAAGGTTACCTAGAATGCCTCCTGAAATGAGCCCAAGGGTAAGCGTCAGAAATAAATCGTAACCCGCTCCGAAGGCGAACAGCCACAAAATGATTCCAGTCAACGCAAACAAAGACAGGATGGCAAACAGCCAACTGTATCCGCTGCCCATGCCAAAAAGTGCTCCCGGATTGGTCGCGGTTTGGATGCCAAAAATTCCGTCGACCCAAAAATGCGGCCTCTGGAACTCCTGAACGGGATCAAAGAAAGACGAAAACACCATCGATTTGGAAACGAGGTCCGCCAGCAACATCAAACAGGCGACACAAAAAAACAGGACAAACCGCTTTCCAAGAAGCGATTTGTCCTGCGGTACTTTCTCGATCCGGCCGGTAGCTGAATCGTTGACGTCTGAAATTTGAGTGCCGTTAGTAGTTGTCGGATTCGATTTCACTTGCACACTTCACGCAGTAAGGTGTGTAAGGCAACGCCTTCAACCTTGTTTTCGGAATTTTGCCTGAACACTCAGTGCAAAAACCATAAGTGCCGCCTTCGATCCGTTCAAGTGCACTTTCGATCATGGTCAATGTCTCGCCCTCGCTGTTCATCAGCAAGATCGTATTGTCCTGTTCGTAGGTGTCACTGCCCAAATCCGCGATGTGGCTTGGAACGGAAGAAGATCCGCTGCTGCCGCCACTTGCCGACAAAGCCGCGTTAGCTAATGTCGAAACATCACCGCGAAGTCGTGCGCGAAGGATGATCAAGGACTCTTTGAAAGGCTTGACCTCCGACTTCTTCATTTTGGTCATCTTTGCCATGTTAACTCTCTTTCTTTAGTGCCGTCTCAAACGGTTATTTATCGAAGTCTCGCTAAATGATCAGGGTGCCAAATCGTACTTCGCGGTCGCACATTCTAAAAACCGCTCCAGCTGCCGTCAAACAAAACTTGTCTCACGGTTGCTTGGGAGATCCTTAAGCCACCATGAGTACAGGGTTTATGAGTTTTTTTGAGCGTGAAGTGAGGTAGTGCCTTGCCCCCTAAACCCTCCGAATCCATTATATAACCACGGTTTAACCCTCGTTGTTACGTGCTTTCTTAAACGCTTGTTTCAAATTTCCCCAAAAAATACGGTTAAAACAGGCGATTTGAGCTGATTGAGCGCAATTTGACGCGCTGTTGCAGAGCTTTAATGAGTGTGAAGTTTCCTTAATTGTTCATTTCATTCAGTCCAATGTTTGGTAAGGGTAAAGTCCGATCGGGGCCTCCAAAGTCATGCTTGGTTCGGATAACTTGTGTTCGTCAGAGTTGTGCCATGCTCCAAGTAGTTTCGAAATTGCGACGAGAACATTGGACACCTTCATTCTACAACAGACGATTTCGGAAATAGTGGAACTTCGAGTATGACGAAACTTGCGATCAGCGGCGCCGCAGGGCGCATGGGCCAGCGGCTAATCGATCTTGGCAATCAGGACGCCGACCTAGAACTGACCGGGGCCGTGGAGGCTGCCGGCCATCCTAAATTAGGCCAAGACGCGGGCGATGTAAGCGGCGTTGGGTCGATCGGCCTAGCAATCGCCGACGCCTACGAGGATTGTGAGGTAGTGATCGATTTTTCGACCGTTGCCGGTGCCGAAAAGGCTATCGAGTATTGTGCCGCCAAAAAAACTCCGTTGGTAATGGCGACGACTGGGCTTGAGCCGGAGCATGAGGCGGCGCTTCAAGCGGCGTCGAAACTCATTCCGATCGTCTGGGCTCCCAGCATGAGCATGGCCGTCAATCTGACGATGAAGCTGACCGAGATCGCCGGTAAGGCCCTGAAAGATCACTCGACCGGCGTCGATGTCGAAATCATCGAACGTCATCATCGCTTCAAAGCCGATTCTCCCAGCGGGACGGCG
>CAYTPS010000055.1:0-18104 GCA_964439245.1 uncultured Pirellulaceae bacterium
AAGATGCGCCAGAAAATCTGATGGCGACAAAGGTCAATGACACGACCATGGAGTTTGGCACCACAGCCTACATCACACGCGCAGACCGCAAAGTGTTCACTGATGGCCTGACAACCGCATGGCAGAAATCTCCGGACGATGCTGTGAGGTTGGCGATGGACTTGCAAGGTGCCTCAAGCCTAATTGACGTGGCCGTTTCGCAGGGAAAGGAAGCTTTGCCTCCGAATTTCGCTCCGTTTATTGACTTGCTCAGTGCCGCTTCAGACTTGCGGATCAGCATGGACTTCGAGGGCGATAACCTATTGACCATCGGAACAACTGGAAAGTCTGAATCCGATGCTGAAGACCTCGAAGGAGGGCTCAATACGTTGGTTGGATTTGCTCAGATGTTTGGAACCCAGGGCGTTCAGGGGCTGAAGCAGCAATCTGAAGAATTGGGGACGATGGCCGAGGGAATCTTGAAGTCGTTGGAGGCTGTTCGTGATGGTTCGGATGTTGTCTTGGCGATTCCTCGTCCTGAAGGTTTCGCTGAGGCCCTCAAAGATTTAGATCAGTAGTCAGATCCCTCGACCCTGAATTGGTGAGTTGCCAGATTCGGTAAGTTCCGCGGCAAACCGATGTTTTTCGGCTTTTGCCTCGCCCCTTTAGAATTGGAGAAATCTCAGAAAAAAAACTCCGCACAAGCTGATTTCGTGACCTATGTTTCAGACGCGGAGCCGACAAGGCTCATGCAAACATTGACTCATCACCGTGCGGAGATTTTTATGAGCCACGACCCCGTTTTCAGCTACTTGCAAGTTTTGGATTCAATTAACGAGCTACGGCAGTCAATCGCCGTCGAATTGGATGGCAGCTGGACGGGAGAGGCTGAGCGAGATTTTCCGGTCTGGGAAACACCGGCGGATCGTTGGTTTGAAGATTGCGAATTTGACCCACGAGCTGTGTCAGAGGACTAGTCTTAATTGATTAACGATGAACGAGCACGTAGCCGACCTTTGATGAGAGAAGGTCGGCTGCGTTTTTTTGCGCCTACCCCCTGTCCCTTGCTCACCACAAGAGTAATTGCTGCGTTGCACGGCTTGAAGTGATCGTGTTGGCCAACGAAGATGATTGTTTAAATCATTCTTTCTTGGAGTCAACTCAGTTGGACTACATCAAACTTGCTGCTGGAAAGGTCTACGATCCGATCAACGGAGTCGATGGCCAAAGCAAGGATATCTGGGTCGCTGCAGGCCAAGTGATCGAAGAACCTGAAATCACATCCAGCGATAGTGTGCGCACGATCGATGCCTCGGGAATGGTGGTGATGCCGGGCGGGATCGATATGCATTGCCACATCGCCGGACCCAAAGTAAATGTCGGTCGCATCATGCAACCCGAGCAATATTCGGGGCAGGAAATTGAAAAGCGTCAATTTGATGGCGACGTTTTTCACAGTGGCGCGATGGGCAGCGTCCCCACGATCTTCACCACAGGTTTCAAATATATCGGTTTGGGGTACACAACTTGCTTCGATGCCGCGATATCGCCAATGGCGGCGCGACATGTCCATCACGAGTTCAAACACATTCCAAACGTGGACACGGGGTTTTACACACTGATTGGCAACAACCACTTCGCCATGCAAGCCATTGCAGAGAACGATGCGGCGAAATTGGATTCATTCCTCGCGTGGCTGTTGCACAAAGTTGGAGCCTACGCTCCGAAGATCGTTAATCCCGGCGGCGTTGAGTTGTGGAAGCAAAAGCGTTCAGGTAACGTGACGGATCTTGATCAAACCGTCGACGGTTTCAATGTGACGGCTCGACAGATTATCGAACAAATCACGCTTAGTACCAACAGGTTAGGACTGCCTCATCCGGTCCACATTCACACCAATAATCTGGGGGTGCCGGGGAACTGGACTACCACGCTCGAAACGATGAAAACGCTCGGTGAGCAGCGCGGACATTTGGCCCACATTCAATTTCACAGCTACGGTGGCGGTGGAGCTGAGGAAGAGTCGCTGTGTTCGAAGGTCGCGCCGCTGGCGGATTATGTGAACGCGCATCCCAATATCACTGTCGATGTTGCTCAAATCATTTTTGGTCCCACCACCAGCATGACGGGGGACGGACCATTGGGTTATTTTCTGCAGCAGATCAACGGGACAAAGTGGTATAGCTCAGACACGGAACTTGAGTCGGGCTGCGGCGTTTCACCGATCAACTATAAAGACAAAAACTTCTTCCACGCGCTGCAATGGGCGATTGGCCTCGAGTGGTACTTGATGGTGGACGATCCTTGGCAAGTCGTCATGAGCACCGATCATCCTAACGGTGGCAGTTTCATGGCCTATCCACAGATCATTCGTCTGTTGATGGATCGCCAGTATCGCCAAGAAAAACTGGCGACTGTCAACCAAAGAATTTTGGATTACACATCGTTGGCTGACTTGGACCGCGAATATTCGCTTTACGAGATTGCCATCATCACGCGCAGTGGACCAGCCAAAATACTTGGCTTAACTACTAAGGGACATCTTGGCCCGGGCGCAGACGCTGACATCACGATTTATACGCCAGATGAAAACTACGAGACGATGTTCTCGGTGCCGCGTTACGTGCTCAAAGGTGGAGAATTGGTGCTTGAAGACCATGAGCTTCGTCACGTCGCCCGCGGCAAGACGCTTTCTCTGGCGTCACGCACACCAGACGCTGAACGAGTTGGCCAGATGGAGGCCTGGTTGGAGGAAAACTACTCGCTAAAGCCCGCTCACTATGGTATCGGCGAATCAGAGTTCGCGCGAGTCAATCGCGTTTAGGCGCTTATCTTAATGATGCTCGGCCGGATCGAACTGCAGATACTTCTTCAGCCACGACACGCCTATGTAAAACGGGATCGTGTCCACCAGAGCGATCAGCACTTTCACCAGATAGCCCGTGCCGATGAAAACGCTCAACTCAATCCAATCGGCCACACCTTCTTTCAGTGGCAGCCCATTTTTGACGAACAGGTATGTGATGAGAATTACGGCCGTCGTGTCCACGAGTTGGCTGAGCAGCGTTGAACCGTTGTTCCGCAACCATAGATGCTTTCCGGAGGTGAGCCTTTTCCAGAAATGAAACAGGTATACGTCGCAGAGTTGAGCGGCCAGATAGGCCACCATCGACGCTCCAACAGCCCCAAACGCCATACTGCGAATAGCGAAAAAAGGTGGCGTGTTTCCGCTTGCGTCGACAGGATGTCCATTGGCGTACTCTTCGAAACCGGGCAGAACTCCACCCAGCCAAAGGATAAATACCACCCAAACGTTCAGCATCAGACCAACCATCACCACCCAGTTAGCCCGCCGGCGTCCGTAAAATTCACTGATGAAATCCGTACAGAGAAATGTAATGGGGTACGGCAGAACACCAACTGCGATCGTGAATGTGAGTGGAAAGGCATTGCCGTCGGCGGTAATCCAATCGAGCGTGTAGAGATGAATGAACCGACTGATGCCCAGAATGTTCAGCATCGTCATCGAGCCAAGGAATAGGCCAGCTAACACCAAGAAAACGCTCTCTCGCCGAGCGTGAATCTCGGATGCTTCGATAGGATGAAGTTCATTTTCAATCATGCAACGATTGTAATGAAAAAGAACGTCCTGCTCTACGAAGCTTCTTAAGCTTCAGCCAGTTGTTTGCGTTTTTGCCCCAACCACCAGCCCGCGATTGCTCCGCCAAGTACCAGCGGGACAAGCCCGACACATATCGTGCCCAAGACAAAAAACGAACTGATGAATGTGTAGAGGTTGGCCGAAACCGCGTCGCTACCGCGCACAACGACTGTGTCGATAAATGATTTCGATTTGTACTTGGCGTCTTTGCCGACAACCGTAAATAGCATTTCTTTTGCGGGCACGGACATACCATAGTTTGCGACTCGGTTAATGACATCGACGGCCGATACCGCCATCAACGTTGGGGAGACACCCACCACAAAAATGCAAGCGAGGCTAACCAGAGGCCAGATGACTAAAGCCACTGAAATGCCAAACCGTTTCACGACCTGTGCCAAAACGATGGTCTGTACAATCAGTGTTCCTGCTTGAGTCGCAAAGCTAATACTGCCGAAATGAGCAGTTCTGGCTTCAGGATCGAGAATCTGCTCTTTCACCGTTTCGTTAAGTAGGAAGTAGACGAACGTGCCAAAAAGCTGGGCCAACACGATGTATAGACAGATCATTTGAAGGTAACGCGATTTGCGTATCTCTCTCAAGCCAGCTGTAAGATCTCTGAGAATATTGGCTGCTGCCGTTGGTTCAGGTTTCCCCGGTTTTGCAGAACGGGTAACGACTTTTTGCAGCCACCAAGCGAACAGCAGTGAGACCTCCAGCAGTACAAAAGCGAGCAGCAGCAGGTAACGCGTTCCGATTTCCGTGGCCATGTATTTGGTGAACAGCGAACCGGCCATCGATCCAAGTGTCGCGCCGGAGGCGATCGGTCCGAACAGTCGTTTGGCCTGTTCGTTAGAAAACGTATCGGCCAGCACACTCCAAAGCAGCGACACCACGAAAAGAATAAATACGCTGACCCAGACGAAGAATATCATCCGGTAGGCTGATCCCGCGAGTGATGTTCCATTGATCGCACCGAAGATCACGAGATTGGCGGCGAAGAAGTGAAAAACGGACATCACCAGTGCTGGTTTTGAACACGTCTTCACCAACCACGCGAACAAAGGCACTGCGATTAGCATCACGACGAATACTGCAATAAACAGCCGTGCAGTAACCTCCGATCCCAGTTCCGTCGCAAACGTATCTCTAACTGGCCTTAGCAGGTTGTAGGCGGACATCAGAAAGAAGAACCAGCAGAAGGCTAGGACAACGCCCTTCCACTCGTCCTGTCGGATGTCAATGAATTTGGTGATGAAGCGCATAAAAGTAGATTCGGTTGTTGACCGAATCTAATCTGTATTCGGTTAACGACCGAAATTACGTGTTTAACCAAGCACAAAAAAAACTCAGGTGGTTCACCTGAGTTTTTGTGTTTCATATTGTCGCCGGCCACCTACTTGGTGGGCAGAGCGAACGGTTTGTTTTGTACCGCCTTGCGAATTGCGCCGCTGCGGATGCACTGTGTGCAGACTCGCATGGTCTTTGTGCCGCCACCGTCAGTCGCGACACGGATTTTTTGCAGGTTGGGGCGGAACTGACGTCGAGTCTTACCGGTGATCTTGGTACCAACGCCACCCAAATATTTCGCTTTACCGCGAGTTTCGATTTTGTGACCCATTTGAGGGCCTTTTCCGCATACTTGACAGACGCGCGCCATAACATCAATTCCGTACTATAATTTAAGCTTCAAAGCGAGGCATTATAGCGACTGTCTATCGTCTTACAACGGCATAAAATGCAGGTTTTATTGTCAGGAGCCGTAAGTTTTTGGCAGCGGTGCAACAGGGCCCGCGTAGCCGGATTTGCCAGAATTCCTCGGACTTGAAGAGCTAGAGGCCAATGATAGCGTTGCCCGAAGTCTGTGGATTGCCGCTGGTTCTACCCCGAAATCAGCGACCTGCACACTTGGAAAGCCTGATCAAATGACAATAGACGCTTCCTGAGTTGAGCGTCTTTTCGGTGGGCCGACATAATCATCAGCTGGAAATTCATCTCCATGAGGTTTGTTGCCGGCGTGTCAGTCTGAGTCGAAATTGAGGCAAGCTTCTCCAACGCCATCGCGGCCCGTTTGGCGGATTTGGGTTCTGCGGCCGACCCGACCAATCGCCCGCCGCGCAGAATCAGCCACAGCTTCCGGCGGCCAAAGCTGTCTATCGGTAGCACTCCGTTAAGCTTCTCTCTGGCCTCGGCAAGAGTTGTCAGTCGCAGCACCAGCCACGAAAGTTGCTTTAACTGGTCTCTCAAGATCGCTGCTCGCTCGTATTGTAGGTTTGCGCCGGCCGCTTTCATTCGACCCGACAGTCGATCAAGGATGCTGATGTCTTCTAGGTTCAGAAAACGCATCAGCGCGTCAACATTACCTTGGTAGTCGCGTTTGCTGCATAGGCTGGCACAAGGGCCGGGGCACGTACCAAGCTCGTACCGAATACACTTGGCCGAATCGGTTTCTCCAAACAGTTGACTTTGATCGCTGTATTGAAATCGAGTGCGGTCCGAACAGTCACGCAGATGAAAGACTTGATTCAGAGATTCAACGGCTGAACGTAACCTACCGGTCCCTGCGATTGGGCCGACGAGAAAATCTAGCTTCTTCGTCACACGCCGCGCGAAACTGGCTTTAGGGGCACCACCACCTGAGATGCCGATGTAGGCAGGTTGGCGGCGCGTGGGCTGCCCCTGCTTATTGAAATCGGGGCGCCAGCGGTAAATTAATTCTTGCTCGCGGATCAGCGCCAGCAGCTCATGCGAAACGGGCTCCCAAACGATGCGGTGGCTGTGTCTTTGAATTCGGCCCATCTTCGGATCCGAAGGCGTTTTGGCGAAATAGGACAGCAGCCGTTTGCGGAGTGATTTGGATTTACCGACGTAGCACAATTGGTTGTTGCGATCGAGCCAACCGTAGACGCCCGGTGTCAGCGGGCAGTGATCGTGCAGCATCGCGCGAGCGTCCATGCGTTCACTGGGGATGGGCTGACCACAGATGGTTTGGCGAGCGACTTTGGCAAGAATCGATGAGCCAAACCCTTCGAATTGGCCGGGTTGCTGTTTGATTAAAGTTGCCATGAAGCTTCCCTGCCCGAAGTCACAAAGTACGGAAAACCGCACTGGCATATTGAAACAAGAACCCGTTTTGAACGCAAGTTGGCGGTGGGCGCCGGCGGCTCCGAAATGTGCTGTCAGTCAAAATGGCCCAGTTATTCCACATTTGGCAGGAAGCAATTGCCTAGCTGGTACAACCCAAAATTGAGTTTTCTGATGGTTTCGTTTGTGCCGACGCGGGTGATTTTTTATCTAAATTACTAATGGTCATGTATTTGACTGGACGATATCAGATGTAATTCCACGCCGGGAGGGTGAGACATGGATGGTCTCACATCAGGTTAAAGTCATAGCATGACGATGGAGCGACATGCTGTGACTTTTTCTTTGCGCCCACACAACCGTTGACTAAATCTAGGGCGGCGTCACTTCCTAAACGGCAATTGCAGATTCCCCTGCTGGGCTGCACAAAAACAGGTCCGCTTACCACAAAGCCGTTTGTAGCGCCGCTATAATTTGGCATGGTTCGCGATCAAGCTATCAAGTCGAATTTGCCGGTTTACGCCCCGGGTGTGTTGTTGGTGATCGCTCTCGCCTGTGGCATCGCAGTCGATCGCTTCTTCAATCGTCACTGGTTTGTTTATTTGGTTGTCTTGATTGCCGCCGTCATCGGATCGGCTTTTCTGTTTAGGCAACCAAGGTTCAAAAGGCAAAATTCTGCTCGCGACCATGCCAGCGGACTGGCTGTGTGTGCCATCATGTTGGGTTTCGTCGCCATTGGGGCGCTGCGGCATCACGTTTATTGGAACTGGTATCCAGAGAACGAAATCGGATTCTTAGCCTCTTCTCAGCCAGCACCTGTGGCGGTCAAGGTTACTCTTGTAACAGAGGTTCGCCAGATCGCCGCTGCCAAGGGTGGTGCCGGATCGTTTTCTTCCTCGGAGGAGAAACGCTGCCGAGCCATCGTGCGGTGTGACGAAATTCGTGATGGTGATCGATGGACCAAAATCAGCGGCAGAGTTTGGTTGAGGATGCCGGTGATGGAACCGTCGCCGGCCGCTGGCGACCAAATCCAAGTTTTCGGTACCCTGGTGCGCATCGAAGGTCCGTCCAATCCCGGCCAATACGATTTCGCGCGGCACTACCGCCGCCAGAGAATTCTTGCATCGTTGCATTGTTTCGACCCCGAAGCGGTCACCCTATTGAAGGCAGGTGGACATCACTTTATTTCTAACCTGCGGACAAGGCTCGATCGGTTGGCTTGGCAGTACCTTCCGCCTGATCAAGCCAGTTTGATGTCGGCGATTTTGCTGGGTAATCGAGAGCAAGTGGACGTCATGCGACGAGATAGGTTCTTGAAAACCGGTACGGTCCACTTGCTGGCGATCTCTGGCCTGCATGTTGGAATTTTGGCTGGACTGATGTATTGCCTGTTCAAAGCTGGATGGTTGGGACGCTCCAAGTGTCTTCTACTGACAATCGTTTTTGTCGTGTTTTATGCTTGGCTGGTGGAGTTTCGACCTCCGGTGGTCAGAGCGACGATCTTTATCGTGCTATTTTGTTTGGCGCGTTTGTCAGGGAAGACTGGGCAGGCAATCAATATTCTTTCTTTAGCCGCGTTGATGGTTCTGATGCTAAATCCCACGGATCTGTTTTCTTTGGGAGCCCAGTTGTCGTTCCTTGCCGTGGCCGCGATTACCTTCGGTAAAGATTGGATCTTCGCCCCCGATACAGATCCCTTAGATCAAGTGATTTTGGCAACACGCTCGGGGCCTCAGAAATGGTGGGCGGAAATAAGTCGAGGTTTTCGGGCCGCATTTGTCGTCAGCGGCTTGGTGTGGTTGATCTCCATTCCGCTGGTCGCGTATCAGTTTCATGTCTTGTCGCCGATTGGGTTGATTGTGAATCCGCTGGTGATCCTTCCCATATCGCTAGCGTTGTATTCGGGGCTGGCGATTTTTGTTTTCGGAGACATCCTGCCGTTAGCCGCACAAGTGGCGGTTGTGTTTGGCGCGGCCAGTTTGACGGTTTTGGAAAGTGTCGTTGGTGTCGCCAGTTTTTCAGGAGGTCACTTTTGGACATCGGGACCGCATTGGTGGGCTGTTGTGAGCTTCTACATCGGCTGGATTGTGCTGGGCCTTTATCCTCCGACGCGTGTGTCGACACGTAGCCTCTGCTTGGTCGGCGTCTGTTGGTTGTTGTTGGCTTGGGGATTGCCGCGTTATGTCGAGCATTGCTTCGGCAGTCGCGATCGGGCTCCGATGGAGGTGACCTTTATCGATGTGGGCCATGGGACTTGTGTGCTGCTGGAGTTGCCCGGCGGAAAAAATGTACTTTATGATTGCGGCTCCACTTCGTCAGATCGATTTACCGTCAATACGGTCTCCGGTGTTTTGTGGCACATGGGAATCAGCCGCATCGATGCCTTGATTCTCTCGCATGCTGACATCGATCACTACAGTGGTGCAGAAGGGATCGCCGAGCGATTCAAAGTGGAAAAAGTCTTTCTTCCACCGAGAATGCTGGCCAGCCGATCGTCCTCGGTAATTCGACTGCTGGATGTGCTCCAGAGGAAACGCGTTGAGATTGCGACGGTAAGCGCAGGTGATTCTATTGATCTCAAAGGTGGCTTCGATATACGCGTGTTGTCGCCAGAGAAAGAAGTCGATTATACAAACGACAATTCGGCCAGTCTCGTTCTGGCCATTGAGTGCTACGGCAGGACGATTTTGTTGCCGGGCGATTTGGAGAAGGAAGGAATGGAGCGTTTACTTCAGCAGTCGCCGATCAAGTGCGACCTGCTGATGGCGGCACATCACGGATCACCCAACAGCGATCCAATCCGTTTTCTGGAGTGGGCGAGACCAAAGATGGTCGCCGTTAGTTGTGGAGACAGGAAGTTTGCCGCTCGCGCAAAGGAGCTTTTTGGTCAAGCTGGCTGCGAGGTGAAACGCACAGATGTTGGAGGTGCGATCAGTTTCGTTGTCCGGCACGACGGACGGATGGAATACCGCTCGTTTTTAGACTCTAACTAACATAACAGTTGGGCGTCCTGTCTGAAGTGAATCGTTTGTTGTACTGACTTCAGCCGATGTTTCGCCCGAAGGACATACGACCTACCAACCAACCTCGCAAGGAAACCCTTAACGCGGTTTCTTTTTGGAAAGCTTTTGTGCGGAGCCGGTGTCCGCCGAGGTGGTTTTGCCGCGGTTTTTGCTTAATCTAATTTGAGCATCCTTGATTTTGCTGACCGCAGCACGACGTCCAGTAGGTTTCTTCCCGCTGGCGGAAGCCGCCGTTTTCTTTTTACCCTTGGCACCAGTTTGCCCCGACCGAGATCGCCAACGTCGCTTCTTTTTCGGCTTGAGATCGACGGCGCGTAAGTTTGCGTTGAACTCGCGTAGACGATCGTCATTTTCGATCGTTTTTTCGATGTCGGCAAACAGTTCGTCAAATGCCTGATAGTTATCATCGATGCGCTGTAGGCGACTTTGAACTTCCGGGCTCTCTGCAGAAACGGTCGAAGCGTCAATCTTGATCTGGCGGCGTTTGAGTTTTTCAGCTGTAAAAAATGCCATCGAAATTTGGGCGAGTTGCCTGAGGGGTCTGTGAAAAGCACCCCTCTATTGTAGGCAGCCTCGGTGCTGTCGTGAGTCCTTTTTTTGTTAAAGTTTGACTGTTGGGTGGCTTGGGTACGCTTGGCGTCTCCTGCTGACGCTGGTGCTTCTACAATCTGCGTGCTGGCATGAGAAAATACGTGCAAATTGACCCGCTTTGTGCTCTGCTGTTGGTTGTAACAGAATGAGTGCGCGGTCGAGAATTCGTTGAGAAACCTTGACGTTTTTGTCGATATCCAAACTACGGCTGCGCAACACGAGTTCGTTTTGACAGAGTTCTACATGTGTCTCACAGTCATCGTTACTTAGTACATTTTTAGCAGCGAACAAAACGAAAAGATGATCCGAGTCGGACGCCCAATCTTAATTGCCTTGATTTGCCTGTTCAGCACGTCTGTCTTTGTGCTTAGAGATGTGCCCGCACAGACTTTCACTACTCCACAAATTCCAAGTGGAAGAACGCTCGGTGACATTGGCGGCAGCAGCTCTCGCGGCGGAGCATTTGTTCCATCTGCATCGCCGGATTCAGGTTCGATTGAGGGCCAGACTTACAACGACAAACTGACCGTTCCTCGATTTGACACCAGCGCTGGCGAAGTTGAGGTAGACCCGGGTACGACGGTCTTCGGCCCCGTTGATGGTGCTGTGCCAACGATTTCTCCGGAGCTTCCTTCGAATAACGAAACCCCTTCGTCGGCTTCAATGAAGTCGGGCGGCAGAGATTTTGAGTTTTCTGGTGCGGCCCCCACTCGTGCAACCAGAGAGACTTCCGCTCGTCGTTCGAAGGCCGACATTGGCGAAATGCCCGGCCGTGACATCGTTCGTCAGCGCTATCCAGACGGCAACGTTCAAATTGCTCGCCATGTCAAACAGGACCAAGACGGAAACTTCATTAACGACGGGCAGTGGCAACTGTTCGATCGTGAAGGTGTCAGGATCGCAATGGGGACTTATGTTGGCGGGGCGATGGACGGGCAATGGGCGCGCCTGCATTTAAAGAGTGATGGAGGAATCTTTCTCAACCCGCCGTTCAGTCTGTTCCAAGGGCCCTTTAAGTCTTTGGCCAACTTCTCCGAGGGAAAGATTACCGGGCGTTGGCGAATCATGGACGCCAAGGGGCAGAAGGTTTTTGAGATGCCATATCAAAACGGAAAACGTGACGGGCTGGCCGTTTGGTTTTATCCGGGAGAAAAAATATATCGCCGAATGCAGTTTGCCGACAATGTGCCGCACGGGCAATTGGTTCAGTTCGATCAACGCGGCAGAATCACACGCAAAGAGGTCTATCAGGATGGTAGGCGGATCGAAAACCGCGTGACTTATTATCGGCCGGGCAATCAAAAGCAGGAAGCCAAAATCATCCTGCGCGGGCGTGTGGAACTCAACGGTGAGGACCAGTGGTGGGATGCCAAGCCTGCGGAGTTGGTGGTGACAGGAGAAGACACCGAGCAAGGCCCTATTCGTTCGTGGTATCAAAATGGTCAAGCGAAAATGATTGGCAATTTGGAAGAGGGATTGCGCGTCGGTCGATTTGTCTGGTGGCACGAGAATGGCGTCAAGCAATCCATGGGCAGCTATGACGCTCAGGGCAATAAAGTAGGCCAATGGACGTGGTGGCATAAGAACGGCATGAAATCAATCGTGGGCCAGTACAAAGACGACCAGCCAGATGGATTGTGGCGGCAGTGGGATGAGAATGGAGTGCAGACCCGAGAGAAAACCTTCGATGCAGACGCAGCTTCGATAGATTTGTTTGGAGCCGAGGATGCCGACGTCGGCGAATCGATCGATTTTGACTCGGGCGAAGATGGGTCAATGCAGTCTATGCTCGACGACAACGATGCGACTTCGGAGTCCAATGAGGATCGTGAGCGCGGTTCGAAAGGAACCGAATCGCTAGAGGACATTTCACCCGTCGAAATGGAAGGCGAGAAGCTACCTTCACCCGCCGATGCGAAGGGCGATGACAGCTCGGTCCTGCGGCTACAGGGTCCTTTACAAACGACCGACCAGCAAGCGGACAAGTTCTTTCAGATCGGCTTTTAGGCCCTTTCCGGGCAGGCTGATACTATTCGTAATCCGTAAATTCGGCACGCGCCGGTTGAGATTTCGCGGCCGAAGGTCCATTTCCATGTCTAAATGATGGACGAGCGGCGGAGTCCCAAATACGCTTTCAGCTATGAATATCTTCGTAGCTTTGGTGATGGGCACCTGCGCAGTAGCAGCGCTGTTGGGAAGTTTTCCTGACGTATTGCCTGCCGGCACGCTATGGCCCGTGCGTTTGAGCGCCATCCTTGCGTGTGTTCTCGCAGCACCAATCTTAGCCGCCTTTCAAACTTGGTGGGTAGTCGGAACACTGGCAGCGCAACGCTACGATCGTTCGGCGCAGAATCTAACAGTCAAACGAATCGCGGTTTTTCATGGTCTGGTTTGGGCCGTGGCATCAGTTGCCGCTTTTACCGCTATAGGCTGGCCCAATCTTGTCGCCAATACGTTTCAACTACAACGATTGCCTGTTGTCTACGAACTGACTGTTTTAGCTCCGTTGCTGGTGTCAATGATTCTTTCATGGCTTGTGTTCTATGAAATTCAGGCTGTTGTTCACATGCCAGAGGAACCTTGGGCGCCACGCTTTGGCAAACGCTTGACCTACGTCTGATTCCGGGTGAGGATGATCTTAATGACCATCGTTGTTCCGCTGGTGCTGTTGATGCTTGTGGTGCGCTATGGCGAGTTTGTCGATCAAATGACGACCGGACAAACGGTCGCCGCCGCATCGGTTATTAGTTTGGCCGTCATGTGCGTTTTTCCATGGCTGGTTACGCGCTTCTGGAAAACGGGGCGGATTGATGATCCGCAGCTCGATGAAAAATTGATGGCGATATGTAAGCGCTCCAGAATCGGAGTTAGGCAAATCAAGATCTGGAAAACGGGCTATCAAATGGCCAACGCCGCGGTTGCAGGTTTGCTGCCGGGTACGCGCGTTATTCTATTGTCAGATTTATTGCTTAAACAGTTTGAACCCGAAGAGGTCGAGGCGATCGTACGCCACGAAGCGGGGCATGTGCGGCTGAAACATCTACCGCTGAAGATGATTTTTATTGTCGTGCCGATGTTGGTGCTTTTGATTGACAAGGCCAGTGCAACGGGCATTACCAGCCGGCTTGCCGAGTTTCTTTCGGCTTCAGGTGGAACGCTCTCGGGCGAACATGCCACTCATGTCGTTGCAATCGGATTTGCGTTCTATCTGTTGGTCGTGCTCAGATGGCTGTCGCACAAAATGGAATTTGAAGCCGATTTGTTTGCCGCCACTGGCGCCGGCGGCGGGTGCTATGTCGATGAAACTCGCGCAGCATTGTGGCGTCTGGCGGTGTTGTCTCCAGAGCAATTTAGCAAACGGACGATGATGCATCCCAGCATTAGGGATCGCATTCTGTTCATCGAAAAAGTAGCGGACGATCCTTCTTTGGCGGATGTTTATCGCCGCGCCTTCTCAAGGCGTAAGTGGATCGTGATGGCAATGTGGGGCGTCGTTTTGTTGTTGCCACTGTTGCTGGTCGGTTGAGCGATGGGGGGATAAGATGGACGAGTGTCAGACTGTTGCTGCTCGGTGGTTATCGTCCCGGGGTGAAGTCCTGTTTTACACCAGCAAAGAGAATGGCTATTTGAAAAATATTTCCAGAGCCTTAGAGTTTTCATTGTTTCTGCGCGGGCGTTCTGAATCGCAGTCGCCTATGGCAACGCTGCCGTACCGAATCCTTCCTTTCAAACCAATCCCCATCTGCGATCCAGGTGGTAAGTTCGATTCGGAGGCAACCTGTGTACCGGTTTGCCACGCCAATTCCGACAGTCGGTTGCGAGCATCATGGGTGGCATTGTAGTAGCTTGGGATCTTTGCTAGGAAACAAACTCGGTTCTCGCTCGATTGGCAGTATACGTCGATGGTGTCATCAATTTTTTTCTTTAATCCCGATCTGTCGACTTTCTCAAAATAGGATTGAAAAAGCAGGTTGAATCGTTCGCCAAACGCTTGGGCCAGCTGTTCCGCTTGTGGAGAATTTCCGTGGAATGAACCATCGGACGATGTTCGGATTTTGTCTTCGGCGTTTCGCATCAATGCCATCTCACGTGATAGGTTCAAGACAGCAGCATCTGGCGTGCTAAAGAAAGCGGGGGTCCAATAGAGACTAATTGGTAGCAGGACGTAGCCCAAAACGAGCCCCGTGACTGCTTGCCAGCGTCCAAGTAATTGGCCTTGGCTGCTACCTATTTTGACCAACGCGATATGGCCCAGGACGATCGCCAACGATGAGGTGATGACTGCGGGGAAGACGATGGCCAAAACGAAGAATGACATGATTCCGTAAGTCATGCTAGTGACGGCCGAGACAGAATAACGCGTCGTGGGAATAACTGTTGGGGGGATCGTCTGGTCGAAAGAGGGAGTTCTCATTGTGGTAGGCTTTTGAGCAAAGAAAGGGGCGGGCCTTATTGAAAGTCAAAAACGTATACGTCTTGGGAGGCTGATCCACTGGTTGCCGCCATCTTTGAGCCATCGGGTGACATTACAATCGTTTTAATGTAGCTGGCGTCTGGAATCGACCAAACATGAGTAAGTTCACCACTACCGAGGGCCCACTGGTAAATTCTTTTGTTGCCTCCGCTAAGAAAGTGAGTGTCACCGGCGTTGGCGATGGTCCACTGGACTCCGTTCCCTTTCAGTTCCAAAACTGGTTCTGGGTGGTCTTCCTGCATCACGTAAAGGCTTGAGCCACTGACCTGAACCATACCGCGTTGGTCGGGCAAGAAGATGCCGTCATGTGAAGTAGAGAACGGATAATTTCCCGATTCCACCAATTCGCCATCGCTGAAACGAATGACTTTCCAAGTTTTTCCGTTGGTAAATCGTGCGGTGGCGTTTTCGGTATCCACATCAAAAGCGATCAGCTTTCCTGTGCGTCGGTCACCGAGGCTAGAGGTCGTGATGATGCGCGCGCGGCGGAGATCCCACAAGCTGACCTCACCCTTACGATTGGCCGAAACAAGACGTGAGCCGCTTTTGTCAAAGGCGATGAATGTAATGTGACGGGATTCGGTATCGAATTGTTTGATGCGTTTTAGGCTCCCTGAGCCACCAATTTTAAATATTTCGATTTGGCCTTCGCTGTTGGCGGCCGCCAAGAAGTTTCCAGCCTGATTAAGGCATACGTGCTCAACTCTTGCCCCCCGATCAGAGCGGTCAATCGTTGAAATGATCTTCTTCCTTTTCCAGTCGAAGACCTGTATTCCTTCATTCATGCCAAGAAAAACATGACGTTTGTTACTGAGAGCCAAGCTGTTTACTCCCCAGCCATCGACCGGAATGCGGGCAATCAATCCTTTCAACGGAGCATCGTCTGCTTGTGCTTCCATACGCCTCAGGTGCAGTTTCAGCTGTTTCACTTTGAGCAGTCGCTCCTCGCGTTTGGCCCTTTCTGCGGCCCACTTTGACTCGAAATCGACTTTTTGTTGTTTTGATTTTTTCTCCTGTCGTTTGTCTAGTCGCGCGAGCTCCTCGTCGGCCCAGCGAATTTCTTCTTGAACTTTTTTGCGCCGCGTCTCAATTTGTTGCAGGTCATCGGCCTGTCGCGGTAAGGGACGGGGGGTGGGCGCAATTTCGCTGCTTGTAGGCCCCGCCGGCATCGCTCTTTGTAGGCTAGGTACTAAACCCATTTCAGATGGGGGCGGCATGGCATTGCGTATTTGAATTGACGGAGCATGGACCTCGGGAGCTTCGGCTTGCTCAACGATCTTATTTTGGGCTATCTGCGACACCTCAGAGAATTTGTAAAAGCGAAATGCCAGTGCCACTCCGGCCAGTAAAAGGGATGAGGCGATGGCTCCCAGAATAGCAAAGACAATGAGAGGATTTCGGATGTGAGTGGGCGGAGGTTGAGTAACCACTCCCGAACGCAGACGCTCGGTCGGGGATTGCTGTGAGGCATCGAGAAAATACACGCTCATGTCTTTGGGGACAGCCGGTTGCGAAGGAGCGACTGGTTGAGGAGGAGCAGCTGATTGTGGCTCGGAGACGCTCGGTGAATTGAGGTCGCTGATAGCAGTTTTTTGGGGCCCTGCAGCATGTGCCAGTACGGGCGGCTCAGGGGCTTCTTTGGGAGAGGACTCGTTCTGCTTAATGGAGACCGCTTTCCCCATTGCCTCGCCAATGCGAAACTGGTGTTGGCATTTCTTGCACCGTACGCGTTTTCGCTCCAGTCCCTCACGCTTTTGCAAAGAATACTTTTGGTTGCATTGAGGGCAAAGGATATTGACTTTCACGGGGCGCTCCTGATGTTTTCGTTTGCCGATCGTGGTCTGAAAAGAAACAAATGTCGTTGCTTGGAGTTTCGGAGTCTGCGAAACGCCGACAAAAGTCTACGATGCCAATTCTCTGTCTTTCATGTTTTTGATCAGCGTTGTGAACTGATCTTTTGTGATTCCTAAGGTTGATGGCAAACGTAACAACTGTTGCTGCCCTACTTTAGGATTGTCGGATGCGGAAATCACTAGGTGCACAAGTTTAACAACGAGGGCTTTGCCGCGGTCGGATAGCTCATGTGCGAATTGACTTAGAAGGCCGTTCAGATCATTTTTACTTGCCATTGCTAGGCGGACTTGTTCGTCAAAAGCTTGATGCTCAAACGGGAGTCCTGCCAAGTGGGTATACTGTTTGTTGATTTCGGCCCGTTCTTTGTTATCGACGACTCCGTCAGCCAAGGCGGCCAACACCATTACCCTCAGCATCTTCATTAGGCGGTCCTGTTGTTGTCGCTGAGGATCAAGGAGAAGAACTTCTTCTCCAAACGTCCCACCACACGTACTGCATTCGGCATGGTTGCCGCAAAGGCCGAAGGGAAAGAGTGGAACAAAAAACAGCGTGAACCAAGTCCGAATTTGGTTCAGGCTGCCCATACGCATTTGACTGCATTGCGGGCAGTGAAAGTTGTGTTTTGAAACAACTGATGTCCGTCTGGTCCAGCCCCAAATAATCACTCTCAACTCCTCGGTTATGGCAGGTCAACAAACGGCAGTATACTCCAATGAGCTTGGCGATGCTTTATCTGATGAGTCGACAGAGTAGAAGCTTCCTTAATTTCCCCATGTGAAGATAAATGGGTTGTGAGGGCTCATTGGATTAACGCCTACCCAAAATCGCATCCCCGCAGCTTTGCTCCTTTTTTACTAGACAAGCACTAACTGGCTTGTAGGCTTCTTGGTGTAAGGCCCCTTCCTTTCTGGCCTTGCAGCCAACTCTCGGTTGTTTATTGGGTAATCACATCATGGCAAAACGCAGTTCAATGACTTTGCTACAACGCCTGCAAACGGCCGTGATTCATCATCCTCATCTCGACGGGCGTCGGATCCACTACAAGACGTCTGGATCGAGTGTGAAGATCGAGGGCGAGGCGAAGACTTACTACGAGAAACAGATAGCCCAAGAGTTGTTGCGCAACATTGAGGGCGTTGGCAAGATCGAAAATAATGTGATTGTTTGCGGGACGTAGTATTTCGCCGCTGCCGTACCGCACCGAGTGGCATGGGTGGAGACAAGCCGTGGCTGCACAATGCACGCTGGTTGGCCACTGAAAAGCTCTACCCTGCCCCAAATTCTTGAGACTCCGTCGAGTTATCTTAGGTTATCCGGCGCCTTCCAAAGTCTTGGCGACTTCGACTACAATGCGGGTTTTCAGACCAGAATTGTGGATTGACCGAACAACTCGCCATGTCAAATTTAGCCCAAGATGTCGCCAAGCTGGCTCGCATCG
>CAYTPS010000055.1:18114-18390 GCA_964439245.1 uncultured Pirellulaceae bacterium
AAGGTACTCAACTACGTCCAACAGCTTGAGGCCGTAGCACTTCCCGATGACATCGAGCCCTTCTTTGGAGCGATCGAATCTGTCAATGCGGTCCGCGCTGATGAACTTCAGCCAAGTCACGCGCGCGAGGAGATTTTGTCTAACGCTCCTGATTCGGATGGCCAGTTCTACAAAGTTCCTTCGGTATTTGACGAATAAAATCTACCATGCAAATTGAACAACTCTCTGCCGCCGAGCTTGTAAAGCAAATCGGTACGGGCGCGCTAACTGCCGCCC
>CAYTPS010000056.1:0-12697 GCA_964439245.1 uncultured Pirellulaceae bacterium
GGGCGCCAACAAAGGGTCTAAAAATGATGGCAAAATGACTTTGCAGTTCTCCTGGTGACGCAGCCTAATTCATTGACAGTGTGGGGATCGATAGTGTAGTCTTCAGCAATTCCAGTACGTCCTGCACAGCTGTCTTATGTCCCGAAGCAAGAAAAAACCGAGCGCTTCGACCGAAACTGGAAAACGTTCGAAGAAGAAATCGGCAAAGGACAAGCAAGCTTCTTTGGAACAAGGTGCCGTTGGTGAGGTCGGTGATGATCCCAATGAAGAGGCTGCTGTTCCGGAGGTTGCCTCCGTTGAGTTTCAGGCCGATCCAAAATTGTCGCCGTTTGAGAACACCGCCAACAAGGTGCGGACATTTCCTAAATCGCCTGGCGTTTATTTGATGAAGGATGCGGCAGGCGTCGTTATCTACGTGGGCAAGGCGACGGATCTTCGCTCACGTGCCGGCAGCTATTTCTTAAAGGCCGCTCTGACGGATCAACGGACGGGCAACTGGGTCCAAGATATTGCCGACGCTGACTTCATTCCTTGTGAAAGTGAAGTCGACGCGTTGCTGGTTGAATCGCGGTTGATCAAAGACATCCAACCGGCAAACAACAAGATACTCAAAGACGACAAGACATTTCCGTATTTGCAGATTTCGACTCACGAAGACTTCCCGCGCGTAGAGGTCACACGCGAGCCGGCCAACAAGGGAGTGAAGCTTTATGGACCTTTCGCCAGCGCAGGGGCGTTGCGCGGAGCCATTCAGGTTTTGCAGCGCATCTTCAAATTTCGAACGTGCACGCTTGATATCACCGAAGGGGACGAACAGTGGAAGTGGTTTCGTCCTTGCTTGTTGGCCAGTATCAAGCAGTGTACGGCTCCATGCAACGCGCGAATTGGAAAGGAAGAGTATAAACGTGACATTAAGCGGTTGCATACATTCTTGCAGGGAAACAAAAAGCGTCTGATCAAGCAAATGAAGGATGAAATGCTGACGGCATCGAAGGAACTTGAGTTCGAGAAGGCGGCCAAATTACGAGATGAGATCGAGATGCTGGAGTCGTTGGATCGACGAGGCGAGTTGGACACGCATGCTCAGCCAGAGGTGTTTTACGTTGATCCCAAGAAGGGACTAGCGGGGCTTCGCCAGGTGTTGAAATTGAAAGAGACGCCTCGGTCGATCGAGGGCGTGGACATTGCCCATCTAGGTGGTGGAGAGACGGTTGCCAGTTTGGTCAAGTTTATAGACGGGCTGCCTTTCAAACCGGGTTATCGTCGGTTCAAGATTAAGAATGTGAAAGGGATCGATGATTTTCGTTCGATCCACGAAGTCGTCGCTAGAAGGTTTCAACGCTTGTCCGATGAAAACGATGCATTTCCCGACATCCTTTTGATCGACGGCGGCAAGGGGCAATTAAGTAGTGCGGTAGCTGCGTTTGAATCGCTGGGGATTGACCCACCTACTTTGATCTCGCTGGCAAAGAAGAATGAGGAGATCTACCGCCCAGGAGAGAGCGAGCCATTAGTTCTTAGTCGTCACGCGTTCTCGTTGCGACTGCTGCAGTATGTGCGTGATGAAGCGCATCGATTTGCACA
The DNA here is from genome assembly GCA_964439245.1 of uncultured Pirellulaceae bacterium. Lineage (GTDB taxonomy): Bacteria > Planctomycetota > Planctomycetia > Pirellulales > Pirellulaceae > Mariniblastus. Next base: position 1,585 of record CAYTPS010000056.1, read on the forward strand.
ACATTACCATCACATTCTCAGAAGAAAATCTCAGTTCAAGTAGACTGCTTAACTCAATTGAACGCCCTGATTGAGAGCCGGCCGGCCGAAACCGAGGCTCGGTTTTTGGGAAGTTAGGTAATCAGACTTTATTGCCCCGAGCAACGGCTCTACCCTTATCAGTTGGTTGTTTTAGACCTGTGTGGACGACAGATAGGCTAAGGGGGGATTGGGTGACTTTGATCGGTTGGCGTGGCTGATTTCGAAGATCAGCCAGATTTCCCCGAGGGTCTGGCATGTTGCATTGCGGTACCTATAATAGTTAACAATCGTCGACCACACTTTTGTACGGCTTGGTTGCAGACTGCCTTGCAACCAACCTTTGTCGGGGGGCCGAGATGGTTGTGGTATTATTATGCCTTTAAACTCTATTTTTGGATCCAAACATGCGTAAAGCAAATTTCATGCAGGCCGTCGCCGCGACGCTGGCGACCTCTGTCGCTGCATTCGCTCAGATTCCAGCAAACACAACTTTTTTTGACTACGATTTCACAGCAACAGATCAGATTACAGCTGAGACAGATGGCACCGGAGCTTTCACTGGTGTCGACATCAACCGCGGACCGTTTGAAGATCGCACGTTGTCGGGCGATACGTCGGCGTTGCCAGATCCGATTTTTGGCCAAGTTGGTTTTGAAAACAGCAACAATGGCATGAATAAATACGGAACTTACCTGCAAGTTGATACGACCAACGGTTACGCACAAGAGTTCTCGGACGTCAGTTTTTATCAAAACACAAACATATTCATTGGCCAGCCTAAGATCTCAGTAGGCGACAAAATCCGACTTATTTCGGAGATCTCCTTTGACAAGCCATCTGTCGAAGACCCAATGAATCCGGGAACGTTTGTCGAAGGCAATAGCCAGGACAGCAATTTCTTCTTCGGTTTTCGCGCTGGCGGTGGTGGCGGTGAGTTCCAACCTAACGAAGGTGCTGCCCAAGCATTCCGCTTCAATCTCGGAGCAAACAATGCAGATGCATCTGATAGTGTTGTACAGGCGTTCGCTGTGTCCTTGCCTGCGGGTGGAAACGGTTTCGCTAACGGAGAAATCGCTGCCGCACCAGCAGCAGATCTTGGGCTTGGAGTTCCTGCCAACGACACGGACTTGAACCCTTCGGACGTTTTTAGAATCGTTACTGACGTGACTTACGATTCTACAGACGGTGTTTCTGCAACGTTCACGGCTGAGACAAAGATTGAGGCGCTTGATGGAACCCAGCTTGGTTCTACAGTGACCACTACGTTGACAGACACTGGAATCGTGTCCGCTTCAGAGCGCATTCAATTCGCGATTCGCGATGGTGCATCGGCCAACGTAGGGAATCCTCAAAACACCCGTATCCACCGATTGGCCGCGATCTTCAACCCGGATGACAGCACAGTTTTGAAGGGTGATGTCGATCTAAGTGAAGCAGTGGACTTCGCAGATATCCCAGCATTCATCGCTGTCTTGCAAGCCGGTGCCACTCCTGCGACCAACCCAGAAGCTGACTGTAACTGTGACGGAGCCATTGACTTCGGAGACATCCCTGCATTCATTGCCATCTTGCAAGGTGGTTAGAGTCAGTCGTCAGCACGCAATGTGTGGATTGTGAAAGGTTTTCGTCTCACAATCTAAAACGCAGCAGTGCATCTTATTGGCAATCAAGTGCCGACCCCTGATGGAAATCGAGGGTCGGCATTTTTCATGTCATGTGGCTAATGATTAATTTTTATTAGAGCGCATTTCAAAACGTTGTTTTATCGGATGAGCGGAGTGGGGTTCGCCAGATTTCCGCGGAACGATTTCAAACGAGAGACTTCTGGCGAAGTCCACTACGGGTTTTGAGGTAACCTCTAACCTTGGCGAACACTCCAAAGTGACATAAGCGTCCATTAACCCCGCCGAGGCGGCTTTTCTTTTCCGGAAACGCCTCGTTCCTCACCACGGCAACTGTTCACAACTTTAGTTAACAATTATCATTTCAAACTCCTCCCGCACGAGCTCGTCAAGAATTTCGGTTGCGCAGCAACGCTCCGAGGCTTCAAACGTTGGCTCAGGCTCAACAACCCGTGCGTAGGGCTCATATCTCTTTCAGTGCCGTGACGAAGTTGGCACTGCAACAAACTTTCATTCTATTTTGGATCAAAACATGCGTAAAACAACTTTCATGCTGGCCGTAACTGCGCTGATGGCGACCACGGTTGGCGCGTTCGGTCAGGTCATCCCTGCGAACACCACCTTTTTTGACTACGACTTTACTGGCAACGATCAGATGACGGCTCAGTTCGGCACTCGTAACGAGGACGACATGGGGAACGTTGGAGGCGATGCGCCGGGACAGCCCAACGACAACGGCGGAATTTTTACTGGTGGCTTCGACAACCGCGGTCCGTTTGTTGACGGTCCGTTGGCTACTCAAGTTGGTTTTAACAACAGCCTCGTCAATCAAAATATGAACGTTGATACGGCGGGCGGTTTTGCCGGTGAGACCGCAACATCTCCCACCGACTACCCAACCGGCAACCTGTTCATTGGTCAGCCCCTCGTTTCCGTTGGTGACACCGTCCGTTTGATTTCGGAATTGTCTTTTACAAAGAACTTGGTTGCCGATGCGATGGACCCCACCCTGATGGTCGAAGCCAACAGTGCCTTTGATAACTTCTTCTTTGGTTTTCGTGGTGGCATCGGGACAAACGAGTTTGCCCCAAACAATGGCGTATCGCAGTCATTCCGCTACAACCTCGGCATGGACAACACAGTTGACACCGACAGTGTTATACAGGTGTTCGCCAACACAAACCAAACTTCTGCTCTTGCAGGTGCTGGTGACGGTAACATTGCCGTAGCGCCGGTAACATCGCTCGGAATTGATATCGCAAATGGTGATTTTGAAACTGACGTTTTCCGAATTGTTAGCGATTGTCTTGTCACGGCAACCGATGCAACGACAATCACGTTTGAAACGACGACCAGTATCGAAGATCAAGCTGGCAACGTGCTGGGCACTACTCCAGCAGCGACAGTCACTGTCGACACTGGCATTCCATTGGCTGGCAATCGCATCCAGTTCGCTATCCGCGACGGCCAATCTGGGCCAAACGATCCTACGGATTTGAAGATCCATCGTCTGGCCGCGATCTTCAACCCGGATGACAGCACAGTTTTGAAGGGTGATGTCGATCTAAGTGAAGCTGTCGATTTCGCAGACATCCCTGCATTCATCGCTGTCTTGCAAGCCGGTGCCACACCTGCGACCAACCCAGAAGCTGACTGTAACTGTGACGGAGCAATTGACTTCGGAGACATCCCTGCATTCATCGCTATTCTGCAAGGTGGCTAAGCTTTGCTTTGAGGCCAACACGACGCGTAAGCGTTGGATATTGGCTGGCGGTTCGCCCCTCGCTTACGCATCAGGGTAGGGCTGCAAGCAAATATATTCATTGCCTCACCGCAACGAAATCTATTGCCGATCCTTGATGGTCATCGAGGATCGGCTTTTTTTGTGCATGGTGCCAACACTGTAGCGTCAACGATCCTCACGCTTCTCTTTAATCTGGTTGAGCATTTTGTCATAGCTACGATGGGTCTTTTGCATTGCCTTCATCAGGTCGTCGGCCTCAGGAAGGACCTCCGACAATTTGATGATGGGCTCCACCCACGTTTGCAGCACTCGGAACTGGTCACGCATCACATTGAGGAAAATGCCGGGCACCTTATTTACAACTTCGACTTTTTGCGGCTCATTGGCGGCGGACGAATTAGTTCCGACACCAGCGATTCCACCGTAGGCCATAATTGACTTCATCTCGGTCAGTGTCTTGTTGAAGTTCGCCAGTTCTGAGACGGCGATACCGATTTGCTCAACGGTTGCCTTTTCAAAATTTCCTGGCCCAGAGTCTGCAGTTAGCTGCTGAACACCTTTATCCAACGCGGTGCGGATGTCGGTTAACCCCTCACTGAAGCTTGTCATCTTAGCAATCACTTGACCGAGCTGTCCGTCGTCCCCAGCAGCACCAAGCATTAGGTTGCGTTTAAAGGTGCGCTTGATCTCCGACCATCGTTGCAACTCGTCTTCGGCAAGCTTTCCGGTCAGTTCCTTTAGTTTCAACAGATTCGCTTGAGCTCCGGAGGTAAGTGTTTGAGCCTGGTTTAAATAGTGAGCTTCGATCAGCGTCTCCAGTTCCTCGGCGTTCATGATCGGCGCGATCTGTTCTGCAATTTTATTCATGTCGCGATAAGACCCCTGCAACTTGAACGCCGGTTCCGTTCGATACTCGTCCGCCTGCGCTGCGGAATCGATGTACTCGCGATTGACTTTCAGAATCACATCCCGCGCGACAAGCAGCTTTTTCATGACGGCGACGAATTCATTAATCTCCTCAATCGAATAGTTGCCTTCGAGTGTTTGAGGCTGCTGATCGTTCGCCTCAGCCATCTTGATCACCGTGTAAACATCGTTGCGAGAGCGCGAATTTAGTCTTGCCAACGTAGAATTGGATGTCAGGCAATTCTCTAGGTAGCTAAGCTCAAACGAGGACCCGTTATCGCCGATCACATCGCCCAGATTGTAGGTGTCAGCGCGTGAGGCCAGCATGTCAGGAATCTGGAACTTTTCACCGGATTCAGTGTAAGGATTTCCGGCCATCACGACGGCTACTTTGCGGCCGCGTAAATCGTATGTCCGTGTCTTGCCGTTGAACACACCTTCGATTCGGCGCGTCGCATCACACAATGAGATAAACTTTTGCAGGAATTCTGGGTTGCAGTGTTGAATGTCATCCAGATAGATCATCACATTATCCCCCATTTCCAGTGCCAGATTCAGTTTCTCGATCTCTTCACGAGCACTTGCATTGGGGGCCTCCGACGGATCCAGCGACGTGACTTGATGGCCTACCGCTGGGCCATTGATCTTCATGAAGGTGATGCCAAGCCGATTGGCGATGTACTCCATCAGCGTTGTTTTGCCGTATCCCGGAGGTGACACCAGCAACAACAGTCCCATCAAATCGGTACGCTTGTCCTCGCCGACAACACCGATCTGTTTCGCTAGATTGGCACCCACCATTGGCAGATAGGTGTCGTTGATCAGCTGATTCCGTACAAAAGACGTCAACACGCGCGGTTTGAATTCGCTTAATTTGAGCGCTTCCCGACGTTGGTCAACGATTTCTTTCTTCAGGTGCGTGTATGCCTCGAAACGCGGCACGGTAATCGTGGCAAATCTACGCAGCCGGACCATGAACTCGTTGTAGTCGAAGTGGTACGTCTTCTCCTCGACGCGTGGGTGGTCGCCAAGCAGGCCGCTGATCTCGCACTCGGGTTCGACCGGCAATGGCACGCGCGGCTCTTGCGTTTCGTCTACCAACATTGCGGTGACTTCATCAACGTATCGAGCGTCCATGTTTTCTTTGGCGATAAAAGAGGAAATCCATTGTTTGGCGGCTAGATACCTCGCCGCAACCGAAAGTGGCTCGCTTTTGATCGCCTCGAACTTGTCGGTCGCCTTTTGTTTCTTTAGAAAATTCCTGAACGCCTCGGTGATTGCCAACGCTTCAGAACTACAGACCAAGGCGCCTTTGTTCGAGAACTGATCAAACAAATAGTTGGCTGCCTCGTCGGCATAGCGCTCATCGCCAAAATGTTCAGTCTCGTTGTCGGTAATCAATTCGTCACGCAGTTCGTCAACATATTGCTGGCGATCTACAATGTCCCCCAATACCTCTCGGGCGGAACACAGCACTGACAGTTTGCTTTGCCAGATTTGCGCCCAGTTCGATTCGCCAGATTCGATCTTCTTTTTGTGTTGCCAGAAAACAGAAGCCAATGCCCGAGACTGAGTCGAATACTTGAGCAACCCGAGCTGGTGATCTAGCTTCAATAGCGGACGCAGGATCAATACGGCGTCGTGATCATGGACGCCTTTGATATATCCCTCTGAATACCGTGAAGCCATGAATTTCTGAACGGTTTCCAATAACTGGTCATCGTCGATCTCGTCGATTACTTGAGGAATCTCAAACGTTCCAGCATTGATCTCTGCCAATATCAGATACGCCAGGTACTCGCCTCGATAGACGTCGCGGTTTTCTGAAACGACGGGTTGATCCCAAACGGCTTTGGTTTCATTGAGTTCCTTGTTAGTGACCGTCTCAAAGTAATTCGTGCCACTCAAGTGGAAGAACATTTGGCCTTCTTTGATAACCGTCGTCAAATCCAGTGGTTGTGTGTTGACCGAGAACTTGTGCTTACCAAACTGAATAACGTTTTGGCCATCAACATACAGTTCGTTCTTGTCCCGCAACTGGCGTACGGTGTCTTCACGAACGGTCTTCAACCGGCTCTGCACATCGTCAACTTTGACCGATTCGCCCATCTCGGTAAGCTGGCTGACGATGTCGCGGACCTTGTCGATCATTAGATCGGAGGCAAAGTAGCTGTTGATTTCATCGACGGATTCAAAATTTGAAACACGAGACCGCACGCCTTTGATGATCCGTTCAGCGGCCTGTATCAACGCAGTGGCACGTTTGTTGCGAGATTCAACCAGCTGAAGCTTCTTCGTGTCAAATGCCGCGTAAATTTCGTCGCGCTTTTCTGCTAGCTGGACAATGAATTCATCGAATTCGGAGAATTTCCCCTCCAGCTCTTCAATCTGCACCATCATTTTGGTCAGGTATTCATCGCAACGCTCTGGCGAATCGCAGACGTCCAAGTAATTGACGACGGCTTGAGAGACCAGTTTCAACTGCGAGTTGAATTCCGCGGCGCCTTCGACCGACAATAACGCCTGCGCCTTCTTTTTAAGCGTTGCACGGGTCTGGTTTAATGACGAATAGATCGACGAAATGTTGTCAATGATCCGAGTCCGCTCGTTGGCGTCGTCGATCTTCAGATTGCTGACGATCTCAATCAACATCTCCAACTCGCTTGAGCCGGCGGCGATTTCCTCGTCGAGCTTTTTCGCTTCAACGCCCGTTTCCAGCAATTCAATCTGAGCCAACTGGCTCTCAACCCGGTCCGTATAAGGCGTTAATGACTCATCCTTAAGGAGGAACTCAACGCAGCGATTGGACAGACGTTCTGAATTTTCGGCGACTTTTTGTTCAAGAGCGTTCACGTCCTGCAGATCGACGTACTTGAGTTCCTTAAGCGATATGACTTGCCCACGCACCGTTCGCAGTTCAGCCAGCGACTGAACAAAGTCATCAATGTGTTCGAAATGGCGGCTGGTGGCTTGGGAGACAGCATCGGTAGCCGATTTTGAAACGGCTGCAAATTGTTCAGCTGTACTTTTTCGAACCCGTACAACTTTGTCGTACTCGTCAACGGCCGCCGTGGCGGCGTCACGTATCGAAGTCAGGGGCTCCGACAGCTTAAACGTGTTCTCGTCGGTCAACCAGAAATACGAATCGAGAATGTCAGTGGTTTTTTTGACAAGGTCAACGTAGAGGTTGGTGTATGTGTCGTCTTGATCGATCAGATTCAGGACTTCGTGCGATTCAGACATCGCCCGCACGATCTCTTTGTTGCCAATTTTATAGATGTAGTTATCTGTTTCCTCCCCCAGTTGAAAGTCTTCTCCAACGTAGGGGGTTTGCCAGACCTGCATCGCATGATGCTTCTGTGGGGCTTCGTCTGATTTGAAATAGATCAGCTGACCATTTTCGAAAATCGAAAATCCGCTGCAAACGATCGGTGTCGAAACCTCTTGCTCGATCATGTTGTAAGACAGCAAGACTTTTTGCCCGGTTTTTTGGTTGTAGAAGACGTAGAGATAATCTTCGCCGTTGCTTGAGGCGACACGCCGTTCAAACTTCAAATCCGAAAGGTTGCTTTCGAACGTTTTGTAAGCGCCCGTCTGAAGGTAATATCCGTTGGAGAAGATCAGGCCGTGATCTTCGGGCAAAAATACGCAAGCATCGGCGATCGAGTCCAATCGACGAGCGGTTTGCGTTTTTTCGTTGAACACGAGGTGCCGATAAACATTCTCTTTAAACGGCTTGATCTTCAGTAGGATGATGTTTCCCACCATCGAGTAATAGTACTCGCCGTCATCGAGGCTTTGGTCGGCGTCGTCAACTGGTTCTGCGTAGATTCCCGACCCATCGTCGGTGTTGTCCTCAATCTTGATCGTCAGGTCACCACCAACAGCTTCGACGAATACTCGATCATCGATCGAAATGTGAGGGTGCTCGCCGTCACGATGCAGATCGCGTTCAGTGCGGACCCATTTAAAATCGTGTTGTGGTGGGAGAACAATTTCATGGTCGCTGCGATTGTCAACGTACGTTAGTTTCCCATCGTCAACTAGGAACTTGAACGACTTCGTGTCGTCATGATTCTTGCTGACTTGAAAAACGAGGTAGAGATGTGGCCCGGATAGGTGGAAGCGTTGGAAGCGCGTGTCTTTGTAGTATTTGTACAGACCATTAAAATCTGCAATGAAGTTGGCATCATCAAATATTTCCAGCGACTGCTGGTGCATTGAACCCTCGGAAAACCTAAATACGCCAAACACGTCTTCTAGGTTTGTGACCGTCTTTAAGCCCATGTGGACGTTGTAGCCAAAGATAAACTGATCACCTACGGGAACGATGTCCTGCGCGACACAGTTGTTGGCCGTCGTGATGCGCTGCGTCGAAATCAACTCGGTCGGGATCGAGCCGAATACCTGGCGGCGTTCGTCATTGAGGAATCCGATGCGCTCTCGCAAGTCCTCGGAAAACGACTTCAGTCGATTCTGAATAATCTCGTACGTTCCTCGTTCCAACTGAGGTGCGTTATCGCTGGCAGTTGTGTCGGGACCTTCAGGTTGTTCAGGTTCGTTTGACATCAATGTGTATAAGTGGATTTAGCTTTTACCTAGCACTTCTCGAAATAGCGGCCTTACGATCCAACTTCGATCGTGTCTTGATCTTCTTAGCCGTTTTGACGCTAGCCACGGTTGCTGTGTATCAGTCCCGTGGCCAGCATTAACGCCCGATGGATTTCGTTATTGCCACTGGCGAGTTCTACTTCGTTACCGCGGCGATGACGTCACCAGCATTTTGCGAGGCGATCCCTGCACGCGCGGCAGCACCCATCATCGATTGCAGATTCTGCAGAACATCGGCGTCGTTGGTTAGTCCCATCATTTGACCAATCAAAGCGGCAACGGACAGGTTCTTGATGTCTTCAGACGTAATGCCGAACATGTCGATGTAACGCTCGACTTCCGCTTTCAGTTGCATCGGATCCCCCGTGAAGAAGGTGTTCTTCACGTCGGACAGAACGCTGCTGTTGTCGACCAGTCGATCAACTTGCTTTCCAGCAGTGATGGAATTAACAATGCTGTCGAAGAACTTGTTGTCACCGCCCACGATGTCGATGTTCGCATTGGTCAACGACTCGGCGATCATGGCGGCTTGTGCTTCGGCGATTTTTTGCTGAGCCGTAATTGCTTCGAGTTCGACTTCTTTTTCCTTGTTCAGGCGAAGTTTGAACTCTTCGTGTTCTTTGCCAACGCCGTCGAACAGCTTCATCGCTTCCGCTTTCTCGGTGATGCCTTTTGCATCAGCTTGGAACTTCAGTTCGGCAACTTTAGCTTCAGCCGTTCCCTCTTTCTCGATCGCTTCCGCTTTCTCCATCTTCACTTGGGCCTCAGCCAGTCCCGGAGCGGCGACTTCCGCCTGAACGGCTTCGGCCAGCATTTTCTTTGCTTCGGTTGTCTTTTCGGCAGCCGTACGGTCGGCCTCAGCGCGGACGACGATGGTTTGGGCCTGTAAATCAGCCGCTTGCTTTTCGGCTTCGGCTTTCTTGACCTCTTCAACCAGCTTTTGTTGGGCTACCTCTTCTGCGGCCGTCACGGCAACCTGCTTCTTACGGTCGGCGGCGGCAAACTCACGCGTGTCTTTGATCTTCTCTTCTTCTTCAACAACGGTGCGTTCGATCATCACGCGATCTTTGATGACGTCCTGAATGTTCTTCTTTTCGACTTCGATCGCTTTTTCTTTTTCGATTTCAGCAAGCGTCACGATACGCTCTCTTTCAGCGATCTCAAGACCGCGATCTTTCTCAACACGCTCAGATTCGACTGCATCGGTTCGTTCCTTGCTCTTTGCCGCTACGATGATGGCCCGCAAGCGATTTTCTTCGGCAACCGCGATCTCTTCGTCAGCTTGAATACGTGCCACTTCAGCACGCTGACGTTCCTGCTGAACAACAACGCTTGCCTCCGCTTCTTGGCGAGCTGTGATTTCAGCGATTTCACGCTCCTGTTTCTCTTCGGCATCGACTTGTTGACGCTCTAGAGCAAGAATCGCCTCTCTGGCCTCAACGTCCTGTTTCTTAAGCGTCTTTTCTTTTTCACGCGTGATACTGTTGGCCAGTGTTACCTCTTTGGCCGTCAGTTCTGTGATCTTCTTAATACCTTCAGCGTCCAGGACGTTGTTTGGATTTAGTTTCTCAAGATCAGTCTGCTCCAGGTAGTCAATCGCACAGTCGTCCAGTACGTAGCCGTTAAGGTCTTTGCCGATGACGTTGAGGATCTGCTCGCGAAATTCCTCACGCGAGTTGTACAGTTCAACAAAGTCGAATTGTTTTCCGACCGTTTTGAGTGCTTCAGAGAACTTGGGCTCGAAAACCTGTCGCAGTGATGAGATATCTGAAGCACGTTTACAACCAAGAAAGTTGGCGACGCGTTTCACGTCGTCGATGACTTTGTTGACTCGCACGAAGAACGCAACCTTAATGTCGGCACGAATGTTGTCTTTACAGATCAAGCCATCTTCGCCGCTGCGGTCGATTTCGATACGTTTGACGGAGATGTCCATCATTTCCACAATGTGCAGAATTGGGACCACCATTTCTTTGTCGAAGCTCACCTGCGTTCCGCCAGAGCCAGTTCGGATCAGCGCCGTGCCTTGTGGTACCTTCCGCAGGCACTTGATGTAAAACGAAATGTATCCAAGCACGCAGGCAATGCCGACGGCGAGAATCCAGAAAATGATCTCCAATAATGTATTGTCGAAGATCAGGTTGGCGAGGTAAAGTTCGTTACTCATTAGAAGTGTTCTCCCATTCGGCTGATTCAACCAGAAACGTGT
>CAYTPS010000056.1:12707-18365 GCA_964439245.1 uncultured Pirellulaceae bacterium
GTTTTGTTCGTCGTTGTAAGATAAGACTTTTGCGGCGTCGCCCTTGGCCAGTTTCTGCCCAGAGGCAGTTCTGGCGTTGTAGACGACTTCCGGTTCCCCTTCGGGTTTGATTTCAATTTGTCCAAATGAATCGGTGATTGAGCTTGTGGCTACTCGGCCGACAACCCCGATCATATTGCTGCGTGAGTTATCCTCTGGCCCAGTGTCTGCTAAGATCCTCGCCATCGGCTTTACGGCGATTCGCATAAATGCCAGTCCAACGATGACGTTAGGAATGATCCAGATCAGTGACCCAAAAAATGTCAGATCTGAATTAAACAAATGGTTTAGGATCAGGCTCGACGCCCAATATCCGAAGGCGAACGTCGATCCAACGATCGCTACGGGGACATCCGTTAGATAAAAGAACTCAAACAGCCCTCTTACCACGCCCGAAGCGGCTTGTGCTGTGGAGCTACCCGTATCAAGGTCGGCTCCGCCGGCGGTGGCAAGGTTACCATCGACATCTGCGTCCATCCCAAGATCTGCATCGATGCCCACGTCTGCGTCGACGTCGATATCGATGTCGAACATGTCTATTCCAACAACACCGAAAACGATCATCCCCCAGTACAGCAGGACGAGCATCATCATCGCGGAGGCGAGGAAGTTGGCTTCGGAGAAAAGTTCGTGGAAAAATCCCATCGTCGAAGTAGAGTTCCCTTGAGGAAGTGCTTTAAACAGGCTCTATTTCGCTTCGGCCAGAGGAATATTGCCAAAATAATGACGCGGAAACGCAGCGAAATTGCATGTTCGTGATGCGTTAGCGTAGGTTTTACGTAAACACACGTTGCGTCGCGCTATCATAAAACCAACCAAAAGTTGGTACTTTCGGCGTTAAAGGCGCTATGACCCGAACTCTGAATCGCTGAGCACTGTGGTCCGTTTAAGCCGGCTGACTAATTCCTTTGGTTCCGACCGATGCCCGACCAATGGATTGAGCCTCTACTTCTGGTCATTCAACCACGTTTGCCAAGCAGAGATGTCGTCGCCATGAGTTTGTTTGGTGAGTGCTTCCAAATGTTCCACAATCAAGGGCTTTTCGTCGGTGCTGACAATATTCAGCAGTGAAACCAAGTACTCGGGAGAATCCACAAGATTCAGGTCGGAGATGTATTGTTCCACTTCATTACCTGTGGCATCTGCGACGATCTCATTCAGGCGGAATTCGGCTTCAGGCGAGAGTGACGATTTTGAAATGTGCTCCTTGATGATAGATTCCCATTGTTCGTAGCCAGCAGCAAGTCTTCTACTGGCAGTCTCGCGCGTTTCAAAGCTCTTCGAGGCGAGTTGTCCGATTAGTTTTTGGGCTGCTTTGTGATCACCATTTTTTCTGTTCTTGATTTTGGCTACCACATTAGAAACCACTCGCGGGTCGGTCTTGTCCATTGGCATCTTGATGCCCAAACGCGTAAAAAGGGGAAACAAGACTCGTTCCACTACCTGCCGATTATTCTCAGTGAACTGTTGGAATGATTTGCCGACGTAGGCATTGACCTGATCGCCTTCGATCAAGATCAGTTGGGTGTGTCCGTCTTGATTTTGACGCAACCGAACGAATAAGTCGCCGTGTTCGAACCTGAAATTGACCTCGCCATCACCTTTGTCACCAAATTCAAAACGGCGTTTCTGAAGAGTTTTCTCTTCGAACGAAAATTTCACGTCCTCCAATAAGAGATTTGCCAAACCCGACATTTCTTTATTCGAGAACATTAGTTTTATGTGATCGCCACCACGAGAAAAACCGCTATTCCTGCCTGAGATATTAGAGAAAAACTTTTGAAAAGGCACTTTGTCCAACGTAGCATAATTGCGATCAAGCCCAAGGTGTTCTGCGGAATATCTTCTTGCGTTACGTTCTGGAACCCCACGGTCAACCAGTTCTTGGACCGCTCGGTGAAACTTTTCTTCTTCCTCTTTCTCTTCAGGAGTCAACGATTCTTGCCAATTTCGCATCAGCCGAATGTTCTCGCCATCCCACGCTAGCCTTATTAACCTCTGCATGCGTTCAGCAGTTTCGTCAAAGGTGCCGGCGCCAAAATCTGGAATTTCGATTTGCTCTTGCTGAGCTACGAGCTTGCTTGGAGACATTGGAAATACAAGAAAGCAAGCTATTAGAACTGAATAGAAGAGTTTGGGCATTGATACCGTCTCCGGAAAAGTATTGGCCATAGTCAGAAAAGATACGACCTCACGCACTGACATGCTATATCGTACTGCTTCGGAGAACCTACTGCTTCAGGATAGCCTCTAAAAATTTCGTTTTCTAAAATTTCAGCGGCAGTCGTTCAGCGGCAAAGAAAGTCGCGACTTTTACTTGTCACTCTGCAAATGAATTGACGTTAATGTCAATCCTTTGTGCGATTTGATGACGATAGCGTTGGAGGATTTAAGCAACTTGGTTGGAATTGGGACGTCGACGGTGGCAAACAGATTGTTGAGATCCCGCGCCCATTTTACTTCCAGCTTGAACGGCTTCCCATTAAAGGATCCTTCCAGTTTGCGTTTTAAACCTCCAACACGGTGAAGGCCGACTCGCATCGCACACTTCTTTACGTCCTCGACGTTGTCGACGTTAATAGTGAATTCTTTGTTGGTCAGTTCTTCATGTTTTACCGCAGTCTCCGGAGCAAACCAAAACTCTCGGTTTACCTCGTCGACGATAGAAAGAGGTTCCTCTAGCTCCAGCGTAACCACGGTCGTCTCCTCGACGTCGACCAAAATCTCCGACGCATCGTCGTAGGTCACCTCTGGATCGAATTTTATCTCTCCGTCCTGGTAGTGCAGTCGTTTTTGCATCACCGATTTTGTCGAGATCGGTTCACCTGTTATTTGGCTTAAGTCAATCTTTAATTGCTTACCGCCCATGTTCGTGATCGCGACATGAACGGTGTTCCCTGAGTGGACGGCAGACACGTCCAAGAACGGACGTTTGTATTTGACTGGCAGACGCCGTCCGTCGAAGTCTTTCCACAATTGAAAAAAATGATGCACAGGAGTTTTTATGAATCCCTCGATGGGGCCGTTTGCTGGGTTGCCTTCTTTGGGAATAAAAGCAGCACCACCGCTTTGTGGGTTCCACGGGATGTTCAAAAAGACAAAAGGCACTGCCAGTTCTATCTCATGCGGTCGACGCGAAAGCTTGTGCATGAATGCGCTGAAGGATCTTAGACGCAGCCAGTAGTCACTAGGGCCACGGCCCGGTTGTAGCGATCCACACTCAGTAATCAAAATTGGACGCACGTTATCGATGCCCCGCATGTGAGCCTGAAACATGTCCAGAATGGCCTCCATGGATCCCAGCAGGTATCCGGAGTAATCACCGCCACGTCGTTCCCACGCCCCAAGCGTTTCACGGTTCTCGTAAAAATGATGAGAATAGAAATCCAATTTGCCTTTCGTCATGTCGATAAACTTGCGTTGTTTTTCGTACAAGCCGAAATTGTCAACTTGGACCTGCATCCATGCGGAACTCGGACCACCAATTTTCGCATCAGGAGCTTTTTCGTGGACGGCATCTGCGATCTGGCAATGCAAGTCGCTCAGCAGTGCCCAAGAATCAACGCCTTTGGTCCAGTGGTAGTCCCATTCGGCCTTGATCGTTGATTCATTTTTGACTTCGTAAAACGGCGTTGGCCGTCCGTTATGTTCGATCTGGTTTTCGATGTAGGCCGCGACGAGTTCAGCGGCCGCACCGAAGTGTTCGACTTTCGGCGTGCCACGCCCAACTTGATCCACAGACATGAAATCGGGGTAATTGTCAAAGCACAATGCGAAGTCAATTTTGCGAAACGGTTCCAAAGTGTTCGGGCTAAAACTGGCTCGGTATTTTTTGAAAAAGCTAAGGTCGGCGTGCCCCCGACGTGACTTGTCCTCGGTTAACTTTGGCTGCTTGGGCGAAAATCCTCTGACTAGGGAATACTGTAGTTTGTTGATCTGCCTGCCGGGCAAGAAGTTGTGGTCCCACGCCCATTGCTCTAAGGTCGGATGAGGCATTCCCGGAAGAGCATAAAAACGAAAGAATTTCTCTCGTTCGAGATCAACATGACCTTCGATGGAAAGTTCCTTTTCTAGGTCGATCCCCACTTTAACCTGTTCGCGTGGGTGTTCAGCACCAAGATTGCGGTAAGGTAGATCAATGAATGTGGTCTTCAATCTCCCTTGGGAGTTGAACGCGACTTCCGTGATGACGGCTTTGCCGTTGGACTGCCCCTCGATCTCGATTGGCTTCATGTCTGCCGAAGGCACCGGCAGAGAAGGCATTTGGACGCGGTAAATTCCAGCCTGCCGCGTGCTGACGTGCATCTCTCCGTCGGGCGAATAGGGCAACATCTTCAATCCGCCGATACGATCAAGATTCTCGCCACGCACAAGAAAGTAGCGAAACATGCTGGCGACCCGTTGAGCTCCTTCGGGCAGTTGAATCTTGAAGTCGCCATCAACCTCAATGCGTTTCTTGACAAGAATGACCTCGTCGAGATTTCGCTTCTTGCCCTTACCCTTGTAGATGGCTTGGTGCGTTTTGGCGAATTCTTCGAACAGAAATTCGTGGGCCGCCTTGCGCTCGATTCCTTCAGGGCTGAGCTTAACACGCTGAGCGTTAGCGAAGTCAGATCCCATACAGATGAATGCCCAAGCGATTGATGCTATGACGAAAGAAGCTTTAATTTTTAACAATAGATTCCTTAGGCTGGGTGTCGCGGGATTGAGTGGGCCGGAGACCGTGCAACTGTGGTGATTCCAGCCTTAAAACGCGGAAACCTCATTCAACTAAGGAGACTTTTCCCCGTCTTCTCCAGAAGATTGAGTTGTAGATTCTGGTTCAGGCTTGGCTTCCTGGACTTCAACCTCGGAATCGGCTGGCGGTTCCGCTTTTGTTTCCGGCGTCTGCGTCTCAATAGCATCAGCTTTGGGAACTTCATTGTCCTTCGGCTCAGGCGTTTGAGGCTTTTCCGTGGATGGTTTCTCCGTGGATGGTTTCTCAACCTTTACCTCAGAAGCATCTGTCGCTGGCGTTTCCTTGGGGCCGACTTCAATTTCTGGGAACGAAGTGTCAGGAATCTTTCCGATTGGAGGAGTTTGCGGTTTTGGCGGATCTTTCTTTTCAACTAATGTGCTGCGCTCCGCCTGCAAGGTGGCTAAGTTTTCCCCGCTGACAACGTAATACCAATCCTCGAATCGTTGGTTGAGAATTTTGGCTTTCTGTTTGCCCTCTTTGATTTTCTCAGCGCGCTCTTGCTGCTTGCTTTCAAACTCACTCTTCGCAACTTCAAAATCGATCTTAGCCTCTTCATATGCGGCAAGTGCCTTGTCGTACGCGACAAATTTTTCATCGCGCTCGGCAGCCTTTGGCTTCGGCGCTGCATCTTCGTCCGCGTTTTCAGCTTCCTCATCGGTGGGCTCGGATTCACCCTTTTTCTCTTCAGGCTCGTAGCCCTCAGGCTTCACTGGTGCAACGGGTTCCTCGGGAGACTGCGGCACTTCTCCAAGGTATGACTCATCAAAACCGACTCGGATAAGTACGTAGCGATTATTGGACGCTTCTTCCTTTTCTTCTTCTTGGGTTTGTGAATCACCCTCGCCCGATTCAGAGCCGTCCTCCGATGGCTTATCTTCGTC
>CAYTPS010000057.1:0-12092 GCA_964439245.1 uncultured Pirellulaceae bacterium
GTCAAAAAACACCTTACACCTGGAGATTCACATGCCACCAATTGTTGATGCCCACCACCATCTCTGGGATCGATCGATGACTCAGTTTGATCACAAGTGGCATGAGGACAAAGGCCATGAGAAGATCTGCAAGAACTTTCTGCCAACTGACCTCGAACCTTTGATCAAGGCCAAGGGGGTAGAGAAAACGGTCTTTGTTCAGACTCAGCACGACACGCGCGAGAACGATTGGGTGTTGGACCTTGCCGACCAACATGACTGGATGGTCGGGGTTGTTGGCTGGGTCGATCTGGCCAGCGACGATTGCGAGGCACAAATCGAGAAGTATAAATCGAAATCGAAGTTTGTCGGTGTAAGACACATTGTGCAGGGTGAGCAGGACGACGACTTCATCGTACGCGACGATGTCAGCAAAGGTCTGGCTCTACTAGAGAAGCACGACCTTGCCTACGACTTGCTGTTCTTCGTCAAACACGTCAAGCACGCGAAAACCGTTGCTGCGAAGTTCCCCAATCTAAGATTGGTAATCGATCACTTGGCGAAACCAGTCATCAAGAACCAAGACATGACTGGATGGAAAGAGGATTTCGTCGCGGCCGCAAAACACGAGAATGTTTACTGCAAGCTCTCCGGCATGGTCACCGAGGCGGATTGGGAGAACTGGAAACCAGCAGAGCTGAAACCTTACGTTGAAACGGCTCTTGAAGCGTACGGCGCTGAGCGTTGCATGTTCGGCAGCGACTGGCCCGTTTGCGAACTAGCGGCCAGCTACGGCGAAGTTTTTGACGCACTGATGGACTGCATCGGAGGCGTTTCGGAAGCCGAAAGAGGACACATCCTTGGGCAAAACGCGATCGATTTCTATAGGCTAAAGGTTTGACGTCGATTCGACTGGCAATTGAATTAGCAGGGGTTCGATTAATGACCGAACCTACTTTACGGGCGTCACTTTATCCAATTCGAATTCCTTGCGACTGACCGCGACGTAGTTGTGGCCGATTGCAATTTGGTCGCCCTCCCAAACACGGTTGCCATTTTCGTCCATCCGCGCGTTCATGATGGCTTTCTTGCCGCTGGTGCAGATCGTCTTGATCTCACCTAGTTCGTCGGCCCAAGCAAGCAAGTATTTGCTGCCCTCGAAAGGCTCACCTTGAAAGTCTGTTCGCAACCCATAGCACAACACAGGTATGCCAACTCGGTCGCAGACCAAGGACAATTGGAGAACCTGTTTGGCTGTCAGGAACTGGCATTCGTCCACAAACACACAACTGATTTTCGCTTCACTGTTCTGGCCCTCAATGTACTCCAGCAGATCAAACTGCCGTTCAAAAGCAAACGCCTCGCGTTCTAGACCAATACGCGAAGAGATCTTGCCCACGCCTGCGCGATCATCGATTGTTGGCGTGAACAACAGCACCTTCATTCCCTGTTCTTCATAGTTGTGGGCGGCTTGAAGTAAGGTCGTGCTCTTGCCGGCATTCATCGCCGAGTAATAAAAGTACAATTTTGCCATTCTGATTTCCGGTTAGTGGCAGCTCTCTGAAAGTGCTTTTTATCTCACACTTTCCTCATTTGGATAACGGGGTAGAAGAATAAAGTTTATGAAATGCTTCCTGCGGACTAACACCCATATTACGATGGTGAGCGCAAGACGAAGCAAACACCGTCTTACAAGTTAATAGATACCGATCTATCACTGAACCATTACTCTCTCCTCCACGGGTTTCATGATACCACTGACTCGCAATAGAAAAACCTCAACAACGATCGCTTGTGTTTGCGGACTTGTTGCAACAATGTTCTGGTCGCCCATGTGTCAGGCGGACGACGGCCCCGCCGATGCCACTTTGGTCAAAAAGGGCGAAACGGCTCAAGCCGATTGGGCTTGGGAGGCTGTCGACGCCACCGGCTCTCCCACGGCTCGCCACGAGGCTGCGTTGGTGGCCTTCAAAAACAAGCTATATCTTCTTGGCGGGCGCGGTATCAAACCAGTCGACGTTTATGATCCTGCCACCAATACCTGGATGGCGAAGTCAAAAACCCCGATGGAACTGCATCACTTCCAAGCGGTTGCACTTGGTGATGCGATTTACATGATTGGCGCTATGACGGGCCGCTATCCCAAAGAGAAGCCGCTTGAAAAGGTTGTTGTTTACTACCCCGAAAAAGATAAATTTGATTTCATCCACTCGATTCCGCAGTCCCGTAGACGCGGTGGCGCGGGAGCTTCGGTCTACGAAAATAAGATCATGATCGCAGGCGGAATCACCAATGGACATGTCGACGGCTCTCGACCTTGGCTGGATCAATACGATCCGAAAACGGGTGAGTGGCTTCCTCTGGCTAATGCACCTGAAGCGCGCGACCACGTACAAACGGCAATCGTTGACGACAAGCTTTACTTCTTTGCCGGGCGTGTCACATCACAGAAAACAGGCGAAGTATTCAATCTGACCGTCAAGAACGGCAACGTATACGATCTGAAAAAGAAGCAATGGCTCCGCCCAGACAAGCCAATTGAAATCCCCACCGAGCGTGCCGGAAACATGACTTTCGGTTGGGGACACGAGGTCATCGTTGGCGGCGGCGAAAGCGGATCACAGAAGGCGGCACATCGTGAGATCGAAGCATTCAATGTGAAAACCAAAACATGGCGTCGTTGGCCCGACCTTAAGCAAGGTAGGCACGGTTCAGGTCTGGTCGTAATCGGTGACTACGTCTACACGGCGGCCGGTTGTTTGAATCGCGGCGGAAGCCCTGAGCTGTCCACGCTTGAGCGTTTGAGGTTGCCGAAAGTTCCAATTGCAAACGCAAAAGATTGACTCTTAGCGATTGAGGATTTGTTGAATAACAGCCCCAGTCGAAGCAGCCATCGATCCTGAGTTACGATTCAAATGCACCGACTGCTGGCCTCGTTGGCCTAACGCGCGACGGTGCTCGGGACGTTTAATTAGATCTTCCATTGCGTCCGCCCATGATTCAGCCGACTTAGGCGCAGTCAACACGCCGCCTCCGGTGGAATCGATCATCTCCGGAAAAACTCCGTGAGCGGGAACTACGACCGGTACCCCTGCGGCCATGGCCTCCAACGCATACAGCCCCTTAGGTTCAAGGAATTCGGTCGGAACAGACAGAACATCGATGTTCTGCAACAGCTCGATCTTTGCTTGCTGCTCCGGCGATCCTAGATTTTGCCAATCGTTTTGGAGCCCAGCGGCTGCAAGCTTCTGCCATTGGGCTTCGGTGTAGTCATTCCATTGCTTACTCTGCCAGCCCGCAATCAAGAGTTTGGCATCTTGGCAACCGGGCCGTTGTTTCAAAAGGATGAATCCATCAACCAGATGATGCAAACCTTTCTCGGGTGCCAGTCGAGCCATGTATCCGATACTCAGCGGCGCGTCCGCTTGTTGCGACCCAACATCATTTTGAATCTCTTGGCACTCCCAAAACGGCCGCACGTCTAACCCCAAGGGAGTAACGTGAAACTTTGCAGGATCGATCCCTAGGTAGTTGGAAATGTAATCCGCATAGAAATTCGAATGAACAATGAAGCCGTCGACGCTTTCGGAAATATTGCCGATTAACTCAATGCACTGCTGTTTAAATTTTGGCAGCAGGCTGTCCAGAAAAACATCGTCGCCTTGCAACGTCACCAAAACGGGCACGTCCAGTGTCTTTTTGATTTCAGGCAAGCAACCGCCGACGAGGATATTTGAAAACATAAGCACGTCAGGCTTGGCCAACTCCAACCAGTTGCACATACGGCGAACTTCCTTGCGCTGGTTGCCGCGGGTCCCTTTTAGCATCGAGACAGCAAGAGGTCCCAGTGTTTTTGGGTCCGCACCTGAAGCATTGGCCGTAAAACGGCGGATAAGTTTAGGGCGATCAAGAAACCGACTGACCGCTTCAGGCAGATAGCGGAACAGAGGAATCTTTTGTTGCAGATAAACGTTCAGCCCGCCAAAGAGCACATAGTCGACACTTACATCAACCTCGTCAGTGCGGATCGGTGTGTAAGTTGAGACTAACTGCACATCCCAACCGGCTCCTTTAAGCGCTGCCGTTAACGCATTGTCATGCATGCAGCTGCCGCAGAACATGCCGCCCGCCCCGGCGGTCACATAGATAATTTTCGTCTGGGCGTTTGCTTTAGACATCGTAATACAAACAGAACTCGTAAGGGTGCGGTCTGCGGCTAACCGCCTCGACCTCGCTATCGCGTTTGAAAGCGATCCAGTGTTCTATTACGTCTTTGGTGAACACATCACCGCGCAGAAGAAATTCGTGGTTGGCCTCCAGTGCGTCTAGCGCTTGGGCGAGCGATCCAGGCGTCTTAGCCACGTCACTTAATTCCTCAGGTGGCAGGTCATAGATATCTTTGTCCAGTGGATCGCCAGGATCAATTTTGTTTTCAATACCATCAAGTGCGGCCATCAGAATCGCTGAAAATGCGAGATAAGGATTGCAGCTTGGGTCGGGACAGCGGAACTCAATTCGTTTTGACGCCGGCGCGTTACTGTAAACGGGTATTCGGCAGGCAGCCGATCGATTGCGCTGCGAATAGGCAAGATTGATCGGTGCCTCGAAGCCCGGTGTGAGCCGCTTGTAGCTATTTGTGGTCGGGTTAGTGATGGACAGCAGCGCTGGAGCGTGTGTCAGAATACCTCCGATCGCATACATTGCCATCTGGCTTAGACCTGAATACCCATCGCCGGCAAACAAGGGCTGTTCGTCTTTCCACAGTGACAGGTGCGTGTGCATTCCCGAACCAGCATCCCCAAAAATTGGTTTCGGCATGAACGTGACCGTTTTACCATTTTGATAGGCAACATTTTTGACAATGTACTTGTACATCATCATCTTGTCGGCCATCGTGACGAGTTCTTCGTACTTTAGATTCAGTTCGGACTGGCCTGCGGTGGCGACCTCGTGATGTTGGCATTCCACGTCCAATCCACAGTCGATCATTGTTTGCATCATCGAACTACGAATGTCCATCATCTGGTCGACCGGGGTGCATGGCAGATAACCTTGCTGGTAGCGGATCTTGTTACCAAGATTCGGCTGTTCTTGGCTGCCGCGGTTCCATTGCCCTTCAACGGAATTGACGTGATAAAACGCTGAGTGTTCGTTCTGGTCAAAACGCACATCGTCGAAAATAAAGAACTCGGCTTCCGATCCGAAATAGGCCGCGTCAGCTACACCGGTACTGCTCAAATAATTGACCGCCTTTCGAGCGATGAATCTAGGATCGCGGCTGTAATCCTCGTGGGTGATCGGATCGACAATGTTGCAGATCAAATTCAGCGTTGGAAGTTTGGTAAACGGGTCGAGAAAACAGTTCTCGGTTTGCGGGATCAGCAACATGTCGCTTTCGTCGACACGCTGCCAGCCACGCATACTAGAACCATCAAATCCCACGCCGTCCACAAACGTAGCTTCAGTTAGCTTGCTGATGGGGACTGTGGTATGAGCCCACTGGCCAACAAAGTCCATAAAACGTAGATCAACGGCCCTCACATCGTTTTCACGACAAAACGCCAATACTTCTTTCGGAGTCAAAACAATGCACCTTTGCTGAGATTTTTACCGCACGGATACTGCTTCCAATCATCGATTCAAAAAGATTTCAGTATCAATCGACGGACTGATTATCGATTGTAACCGGTTTGCTCCAAGTTTGGCTTGGCGCCCCCACGATTCGGCAACAGAAAACGGCATCCTCCAAATCGAGATCACGGGTTGGGGAAGGAATTCATTGCACACGAATCGTTGGGGGTGCGAAAAATCCCTCACGCCGCCTTACCGTGCGATGGTTTTCCCAAGTGGCGGATTGGGCCACCGACGGCTGAATTTCGGGGATAGAAAAACTGGGAACCTCAGGTCGGTTGTGCCGAAACGCGTGAGCGTTTTTGTGCGCTCTTTGTAGCGTTTCAGAATCTCGGACCCTGTAAAAAGGGGGTTTTGGCTGCTATCATCAGAGTCCTTCGCTGGGGAAAGGGAGCTGTCTTCTTATTCGCCGGTGGAGAAGTAGGATAACCGCACGAGACACTTTCTCGGCGATTATTCGACCCCACAACCACCATTGATCTCACGGTCAACTTTTGCGAGCCAGAATGTTGTACCACTCGGAATTTCGTTTCGCACACGGTAGTGCCTCACCCTCAGAGATATCTGGAGCAATTTCACAAGATGAGTAAATCAAAACTGGAGTACATCTGGCTTGACGGTTATCAGCCAACACAAAGCCTTCGTAGCAAAACCAAAATCGTTGCGGATTTCAGCGGCGAACTGAAAGATTGCCCTCAATGGTGCTTCGATGGAAGTTCTACTGAGCAGGCCAAAGGCGGTTCTTCTGACTGTCTGCTAGAGCCAGTTGCGATCATTCCCGATCCCGATCGCAAAAATGCGTTTTTGGTAATGTGCGAAGTACTCAACCCCGATGGATCGCCACACGAATCTAACGGTCGTGCAACTATCGAAGACGACGACAACGATTTCTGGTTTGGTTTCGAGCAAGAGTACTTCTTGTGGGATACCGAAACGAACCGTCCTCCTGGATTCCCAGTTGGCGGATACCCAGAACCTCAAGGACCGTACTATTGTTCTGTCGGTGCCAAGAACGCGTATTGCCGCGAATTGGTCGAAGAGCATCTCGATCTTTGCTTGGAAGCTGGCCTCAACGTCGAAGGTATCAACGCTGAAGTTGCCGCCGGACAGTGGGAATTCCAAATCTTCTCAAAAGGTGCCAAAGAGGCTGGCGATCAAATCTGGTTGGCTCGTTACCTTCTTGAGCGTGTTGGCGAAAAGTACGGCTTGGCCATCGAATATCACCCGAAGCCAATGGGCGCAACCGATTGGAACGGTTCAGGTATGCACGCCAACTTCTCCAACTCGACCTTACGTGAATGCGGTGACAAAGCCGTTTACGACAAGATCTGTCAGGCGTTCGAGCCGCGTGTCAAAGAACACATCGCTGTCTACGGTGCCGACAATGATCAGCGTCTGACTGGCGACCACGAGACACAGCGCATCGACGAGTTCAGCTACGGCGTCTCTGATCGTGGAGCTTCAATCCGTATTCCTGTCGGAACAGTTACTAGCGGTTGGAAGGGCTGGTTGGAAGATCGCCGTCCCGCCTCTAACGCTGATCCTTACAAGGTAGCGGCAGAAATCATCAAAACAGTCAAGTCTGCCTAAGGGTTTGCACTTGCGAATTTGATTCCGAATCAACCCTGCTGGTCTCCAGCAGGGTTTTTTCGTGGAATTCATGCTCTAACGCGCGTGGTGCGTCAAAACAACATTTCGGTGAAGGCATAGCTTGAAAAGATGGTTTAAGTCATAATCAACTCATGTGGCCAGAAAAAGATCAAACGGTAGAGTTGCTTCAACAAGCGCGTAAGGGTGATGAGTCTGCAGTCAACGAACTGATGGACCGACACCGCAACTCGCTTCGGCAGCTTGTACGAATGCGGCTGGATCAAAAGATTCAAAAACGCATCGACGTCAGCGATGTGGTTCAGGATGTTTTGGTGGAAGCCAATCGGCGCCTGCAACGGTACTTGGACAACCCCGTCATGCCTTTTCATCTTTGGATGAGACAGATAGCCAAAGACCGAATTATTGACGCCCACCGGCGGCACCGAGTCTCCGCCAAGCGGTCCGTTGACCGCGAGCAACAAATGGTTGCCCCGCGCGGGTACGACCAGTCATCTATTCATCTGGCCTCGCTGCTGGGAGACCAACGTCTGACTCCAGCGGCCGCCGCCTTACAGCAAGAAATGGCCAAGAAGGTCGAAGAGGCCATTTCCAAGCTGGATGAAAAAGACTGTGAGATCATCGTGATGCGGCACTACGAACATTTGACCAATCAAGAGATTGGCAAAGTACTGGATCTGACAGAGCCTGCCGCCAGCATGAGATATCTCCGCGCGATTCGCCGGCTGAGACAGGTAATGCAGGACGACGGGGAGTCTAGCGAGAAATAGCGTTTGGATTCTTGAATAATCAAAAACAGAGGTGGGCCAATGGCCGGTCAAGAAAAACAGACTGCTGAGGAACTCGATTACGACCAAGCACTGGCAAATCTAATCACGGAACTTGCCGACCGAACGAACGCGGGAGAAAAAGTCGAACTAGAGGCCACGTGCAAGAAGTACCCCCAGTTCGAATATGACCTACGCGATTTGTGGGGAACGATCGTCGTCACCCGCGCTGCCGCCGATGAGATGGCCACACGCTCGTTTTCTCCTGATTCGGACGTCCGTATTCCCGGGCTGGAGGTTCCCTACGACCTCGGAAAGTATGTGCTCGAGGAAGAAATCGGCCGTGGTGGTATGGGCATTGTCTACCGAGCCACTAGAAAGTCTGATGGCGTCTCGATCGCGATCAAGATGATCCTCAAGGGTGATTTCGCCTCGGCAATCGAGCGCGAACGTTTTCAGGCTGAGGCGGAAGCTGCGGCAAGACTGACTCACAAAAACATCGCTCCCATCTACGAAATCGGGGAACATGAGGGACTTTCGTTTTTCTGTATGAAGCTAATCGACGGAGGCACATTGACCGAAAAACTGGCCAGTGGCCCTCTGCGCCCTCGCAATGCCGGGACAATTATGGCAGATCTGAGCGATGCGATCAGCTACGCTCACTCACAAGGTGTACTGCACCGTGACCTGAAACCATCCAATGTCTTGCTGGATTCTAATGACCATGCGTACGTCGTAGACTTTGGATTGGCCAAACAGACCACCAGCCATGCAAGTTTAACTCGATCAGGGGCAATCATTGGTACGCCAGCATATATGTCCCCCGAACAAGCCGCTGGTGCTCGAGGAGAAGTCGGCGATGTCAGCGACGTCTATAGCCTTGGAGCAATCCTCTATCACATGCTGACAGGTCGGCCACCATTCTTGGGCACTTCCCCGGTCGATACGTTACTGATGGTAATGGAGCAGGATCCGATCATGCCGCGCGTACTCAACCGCCGAGTGGATCGACGGTTGGAGATGATCGCCCTTCGTTGCCTACAGAAACCTCAGGACCTACGTTACGCGTCAGCTCAGAATCTAAAGCACGACTTAAAGGCTTATCTCAACGATGAATCCATTTCGGCTCGGGAGGGCCGGTTCATGCAAGTGATTGGCAATGTGTTTCGCGAAACTCATCATGCTCAGGTGCTTGAAAATTGGGGAGTCATTTGGATGTGGCATTCGTTGGTGCTTCTGATTGCAAGCCTTGCGACGAATATGCTGGCATTGTTTCGCGACGACAATCGAATTCACTATTGGTTGATGTGGACCGTTGGGCTTGGTACTTGGGCCGTGGTGTTCTGGTTTGTTCGACGCACGATGGGCCCCGTAACGTTTGTCGAGCGACAAATCGCACATGTTTGGGCGGCCGCGATGGCCTGTGTTGCCTTTTTATTCCCATTAGAAGCAGCACTTGGTCTAGAGGCGCTTTCCTTGGCGCCGCTACTGGGAGTTGTTGCAGCGATGGTGTTCCTGATCAAAGCGGGAATTCTCTCAGGTACTTTCTATATCCATGCCGCAGTCATGTTCGGAACGGCAATTTTGATGGCTTGCCTCCCTAAATGCGCCATGACGCTATTTGGTTTTAATTCAGCTGCATGCTTCTTCACCGCTGGCTGGAAGTACAGTCGGCGTCGGCGCAAATCGATGGGCTGATGAATTTAACTCCCCACCACCAAGGGGTGTTAATTCTCTGACTTACTCCAATGGGTCGTTACAAACGTAACAACCGCGCTACTCCTATCGAAAACGCACTCAAACCGCACCGAAACTACGTGTTCCGAGCAACCAAAACAAAAATCCGACTTTTCTTGACCGTTAAAGTTTGACATCCCCCTTTTGTGTCATAGGTTTGTGTGAGTTCAGCAACGGACCATTTGGAAACGAGTTGGCTCACTGTGAGAACTGGTTAGTTCAAGCAGTAACCTGCAATTTTGTTTTAACGGGAACGCTGATTCATGCAGGGCAGACAACAATCTGTTCAGCTACATCCCACCTATACGAGCCCCTTGGCTCACGCCCATTTTCAGGCGTATTTTTATTCCGTCGGAGGAAAAAATTATGAAAAACCTAATGACTAAAGTTCAGAACTTCATCAAAGACGAATCTGGCCCAACAGCTGTTGAATACGCAGTTATGCTTGCTCTGATCATCGTCGTATGTATCGGAACAATCACTACACTTGGAACTCAAGTAGATTCTACTTTCCAAGGCGTTCAAGCTGGTTTGCCAGGCAACTAGTGTTGACTGTCTAACGACATTGAAAGTCCTCGTGGCACCTGCCGCGGGGGCTTTTTTTTGGTCTTAACGTGCGTGGAAGCCGCGCGCAGTTTTGACCTAATTTGCCTTTTTTTCACGACATTAGCCGTATTCGCAGGCTACGTTTGACTCGTTCGGATGCGTTCGAGCAAAAAGACAACTTTCATAAGAGATTTGCAGTTCGCCCCTGAACTGCCTGTTCCCCAGACAAATCAGAGTAGGATTTTTAAGATGTACGACCTTTTCACTCCAGACAACTGGATGCAATTTGGATACTGGACAGTCGCCATATTCGCGGTAGTCGCCGCTTGGATCGACGGTACGGAGCTACGTGTTCCTAACAAATTGACGCTCCCTTTCGTGGTTGCTGGCTGGGTCTTCAGCATGATCGCTTTCGAACTTCAAGGTGGCGATTGGTACACAGGATTGGGCTATAGCCTACTGGGAACAGCTGTGGGCTGTTTGACGCTGCTTCCATTTTACGCCATTGGCGGCATGGGTGGTGGCGACGTAAAAATGATGATGGGAATAGGAGCGTGGGTCCACACGACTATTGTCTTCAATTCATTCTGCGTCGGAGCCGTTGTTGGTGGCGTGATGGCCATCGTTATGGCCGTCCAAGCAGGCCAGTGGACAAAGCACTACAACCAGTTCTTTTCCATCTTCAACGAAATCATGACCGTTCGCGACCCAGAGAAACTGGCCGAAATCGCCGGTGCAAGAAAACCTTCGATGCGTCTTTTGCCTTACGGGATTCCTATGGCAATCGGCACGCTGATGTACATGGGCTGGGAAGGCATGCTTGTTTGATATCCTGACCTCCAAGGATAGCTACAACAAAACGAATCAACTAACGAGACCGACAGGGTGATAAACCTTGCCGGTCTTGGCGTTTTTCATAGACGGCAATTTTATTCAACGGAGGCGCTTCTACGATGCCGAAGAAAAAGAATGCAAGCATTGCCGCTAGCACAGCTGACGCCCTATGCTCCAAGATGGAAGCAACTGTACCCAGGACGGGATCGCGTCGACATTCAACCATCTTACTATGCGGACCAGGTCCGAGACTTTTTGGGGTACTCAGATGAAATCAAAAACGTTAATCGCACTCTTCATTGCCCTCGGTTGTGGAATTCTCGCTGCCGTTGGGATCGTGAATGCAATCGGCGACAGCAGCACTGCTGCCGTTGAAGCAACCGCTCCTGTCCTGGTGGCGAACGACTTTCTGGATATCCACACGCCTCTGACAGAGGAAAACTGCCACATTGAGCATTGGCCAGTGAAGCTGATCCCCAAAGATGTCGTGTCAGACGTCGCTGGCGTTGAGGGAATGTTCAACAAAATGCGTTTGTCTAAGGGGCTCCCAATCATGATCGAGCAGATCGCTGATGAGTCCTTCTTCCAGCAGGACATGATTCCGCCGGGGCACAAAGTAGTTGCTGTCAAAGTGAAAGAAGACGACACGATTTCTGGCTTGCTGAAGCCTGGCCAACAAGTTGACATCATTGGTGTCGTCGATGTTCCAATGAAAGAAAATAGCCGCGAACGGCTGAAAATTGCCAAGACGTTCCTCAAAGGGATACGTGTTTACTCGATCAATGGTGTGCGGGACGGCTCAGCCGCATCGGAGGAAAAAGGCCGTCGCGGAGACGCAGTGGTTGGCGTTTTGGTAACCGAGAAGCAATCTGAGCAAATCGTCCTCGTGCAACGAGTCGGAGCTCTGAAACTGGTCCTGCGTGCGAAAACGGACAACCTAGAACCCGAAGCCAACCCGGATTTCAACAAACTGTTTGCAGGCATCATCTC
>CAYTPS010000057.1:12102-18310 GCA_964439245.1 uncultured Pirellulaceae bacterium
TATCATCTCGGATCCAACCGCAGCCAACGCGGAGGCTCAAAAGCCAAAATTCGAGGAAGAAACGGACAAAGAACCTAGTTTTGTCATGACAGTTTACAACGGTATGGAATCCAAAAGCCACAGTTTCGACGAAGATGGCCGCCTACAAGTCGAGAAGAAGCCATCTGGAGGGTTCTCTTACGGAAGAAACCACAGACCAAACGGCAGCAGCGGCGGTGCTCCTGAATCTGAGATAAGCTTCGGTGGATCTGAAGAATTCGGTGGATCTGAAGAATTCGGTGGATCTGAGGAATTCGGTGGATCTGAGGAATTCGGTGGATCTGAGGAATTCGGGGGCTCTGAGGAATTCGGGGGCGGCTTTGGAGAGGATTTCGAGGAAGACCAATACCAAGGCGAGTAGTTCCGATTTTTTCGAATAGTAACGAGGTACCAGCGATTCCGTTGGTACCTTTTTTACTGCTAAAAATTTCTATTTCGACTTATCTGGTAGGTAACGTTATACCGATAGTGCATGTGGTTCCTGATGTCATGGATGACGTCGGCAAATGCCCTAGCCAGCCATAAATTCGTGGTTGAGCTGCCGCAACGCGAGGATTCACGGATGAACATGCGTATCAAGTTAATTATTCTGGGTTGCCTTACAGCCCTGTTCTGCGTTTGCCCCGGCAGCGCCTTTGCTCTTCAAGGGATTTCGGGGCCTCGCTTCGAGGTCAACGAGTCTGTCGAATCTCTCGATATCATTTCAGGTTCTGCCAGAAGGCTTAAGTTCGCCTATCAAGTTCCGGAACTGATGGTGGAAAACCCTGAGGTAATTCAGGCATCACCGGTTTCTCCCAATGAGATTCTGATTACGGGCCTCAAGCCGGGTGTTTCGTCGATCACGATCAGTGACCCCGATAAGAATCTCCAAACTATCGCGATTGAAGTGCTTGTTGACACGCGTAAGCTAGAACTAGCGTTCAACAATTATTTCCCCGATTCTCAAATCAAAGTGCACCCGCTCAACTCAGGAGTCATTCTGGCTGGGCACGTTGCACGAGCCGATCAAGTGGCCAACATCATGAAGGTCGCCGCTGATTACTTCCCAACAAACGTCGTCAACCAACTTCAAGTAAACGGCAATCAAAACATCGCCATCAAAGTTGAGGTGTTTGAAGTCTCAAGAACAAAGCTGCGTGAATTGGGCGTAGATTGGGCTGTCTTCGGAAGCCGAATCCGATCCTTCACAAGCATCTCTGATATTCTGAGCGTCTCAACCGAGGGTGAACTGCAAACCAGCAATGATGACACATTCTCCTTTGGTGTGCTCAATGACGACCAATTTTTCCAGACCGTCATCAAAGCCCTTGAACAAAACAATGTTGCAAAACTGCTCGATCAGCCAATCTTGGTTGCCCAGAATGGCCGCCCCGCTGAGTTCCTATCAGGCGGTGAGATTCCAATCCAAACAGCCGCTGGCCTAGGAGCAACACAAGTTGAATTCCGACCGTTCGGCACAAAGTTGGATATGGTTCCTATCGTTCACGGCAATGGCGAACTGACATTAGAAGTTCGTGCTGAGGTATCAGAAGTGGCTCCTGAACTGGCCAACAATGGTATCCCCGGCTTCCGCGTCCGAAGAGTAAACACTGGCGTAAAAATGCGTGCCGGCCACACACTGGCTCTAGCAGGCGACTATCGCGAACTCACAGCCACCGAGAGCCGAGGCATTCCTAAGCTGAAACACTCACCGTTCTTCGGTCCTCTGTTCCGCAGTGTAAGTGATGAAGTAAACGAAACAGAGCTGGTCTTTTTGATCACACCGCGTTTTGTTAGCGACATCGAAGCGTCACAGTTGCCAGCTGACCGACCTGGTCGCCTGACATCGTCTCCTTCGGATCGAGAGCTATATGTTGACGGCTACACTGAGGTCCCAACTTGTGAGGCGGACTGTCCAGTTTCCGATTCTTTCGGATCAAATGGCACAAACGTCGCAACCCCAACGATGTCAATGCAAGGCGGATTCCCACAGGACGGCATGGGTTATCCATCGCCGCAGGTGCCGCCAGCGGTCCAGCCATATGGTCAACCGCAGATGTATGGGCCGGTTGGAGCTGCTCGTCAGCCACGCCCAGAGCGAAATGCAAACTCTGGATTCGCTTGGCCAACCAGTTCGAAGACTAGATAAATAACGATTGTATCAGTAACGTCGGCATCTCTCACTTTTCAAGCGTCAGATGCCGATGGATCTTCTGGTCAATGGGGATAAGCCCCGAGCGGAAAAAGATCGTTTGAGAAATATTTGGAACGGAATTCAATGAGCGGAACTCTTCGTGTTGTCATTTGCGACCCAAATGAATCCACTCGAACCAGCCTCAAGAAATCCCTTATGGGGATGGATGAGATCTGGCTAGAAGGGGACTCGTCGCAGTACAGCCTTTTTCCAGAGGTTGCCGAGAAGGCTGCTCCCGATGTTGCCATCGTGGATATTGATACCGACGAGCACGAGGCTCTGGAAACGGTCAAAACAGTCGCCAAGGCTCTCCCCAAATGCGGAATCATCGTCGTCAGCTCAAGGGCCGATGGCCAGCTGATTCTGAAATCGATGCGGGCCGGAGCCAAAGAATTTCTCAATTCACCTCTGAAGCTCGACGAACTGATTGCGGCTATTGAGAGAGTTGACACCGCAGCAGGCGGCGAGAAACGAACCAAAGGTGGCGAGATCATCACGGTAGCAGGAGCGTCAGGTGGAGTCGGTTCGACTTCAATTGCCGTCAACGTTGCCGTTGCCATGGCTCAACATCCCGGCAACACAGTCGCCCTTGTCGATTTAGATTTCGCGTTAGGCGACGCCGATGTGTTTTTGGACATGATACCCGAGTACACGCTCCTTGATGTGACGCAAAACGTCGCGCGACTTGACCTCGCCTTGCTTCGGAAGTCATTGACCAAGCATGATTCAGGTGTCTATCTGCTACCGAGACCAGTACAAATAGAAGACATCGGCATCGTTCCCTCTGACGACTTCCGCCGGGTCCTTGGACTACTTAAGGCATCTTTCTCGCATGTCATCGTCGATCTGTCGAAAACGTACAATCGTCTAGACATGGCCGCCTTGGAAGCTTCCAACACCGTCATTCTGCTGACACAACTGGACCTTCCCTGCCTGAGAAATGTGGTTCGATTGTTTTCTGCTTTCGACCAACTGGAAAGCGTGTCTTCCAAGGTCAAGGTCGTCGTCAACCGCAGCGGCTTGGACAAGATGCAAATCAGCGCCGACAAAGCTGAAGAAACAATTGACCGCGAAATTTACGCACGAATCCCCAACAATTACTTTGTCATTTCCGAATGCCGCAACAACGGCGTGCCGCTTCTAATGCAAGCGCCCAAAACGGCCATCACTCAAGCCATCCAAGAACTTGCCAACAAGCTCATTGGAATCGAACCGGATGAAATGGACGAAACGGATGAAAACGGCGGAAAGAAAAGCTGGTTGAAGTTCCTATCTAAGGGCACTGGATAACCGGCGACCGAACGCCTCTCACTTCGACGTCTTGTTGATCGATGCTACGACTCACTTCGCTCGTGGAAGTGTTCGTTTTGCGTGGGAATCAGGCAGTCCAAGATCGCTCGCAACACCTCTGCGGGCGACCCGATTGCATCTACTTCGGCGATCATCTCTTTCGGGAAACAAGCCAACAGCGGTGCGGATCGCTCTCTGTAGACTTCAAAACGTCGCCGGACAACGTCTTCATTGCCGTCGTCGGCTCTATTTTCACGGATCGCTCGACGACGCATCCTGTGGATCATGTCCTCTTCGTCACTGCACTTCATATGGACCACTTTTAGAATGTCCAGATGATCTTTAACCAGTTCCGTCTGCTCTACATTCCTTGGAATACCATCGAGGACAAGTAGATCCTCACGGGGCTTGAACCTAGACAGCGCCACGTAGGCATGAAGCGCTTTTTTCCAAATCCGCACCGTCAGTTCATCGGGCACCAACTGCCCCTGTGAACTGTACTGATAAACTTGTTTCCCGTCTTCGCTACCAATATCGATCGAGCGAAACACCTCGCCCACCGAGAGGTGAAAAAATCCAGGAACTGTCCCAAGTATTGATCCTTGAGTGCCTTTGCCGACTCCTGGAGGGCCAAACAACAAGATTGAGCGAAACTTTTCTTCCATGAGCATTGCCTTCTAGCGGAAACGGCTATTTTGCTGATGCTGCCTTTGCAGCGGAAACCTTGATTGCCTTTTTGAGGATTTCATCGACCGAATGTCGTTTCTTGTAATCGTCCTTAAAAAGTTTTCCCTTCACGACACCATCTTTGCCAATGATAAACGTGCCAGGGTAGGGCAGTCCGCGTTGGTATTCTAAATCAAGAGCTTTGATCGTTTTGCTTCCCTCGTCACTCACCAACGGATAAGTGAGTTTTTTCTTCTTTGAGAATGTCGCAAGTTTCGAAACCGAATCATAGGATAGCCCCACCACTTGGAGTCCATTCTTTGTGAACTCTGACTGCTTCTGTTGCAATTGAACCAACTGCCGTTTGCAGAAAGGTCACCAATCAGCCGATCGATAGACCACAAGTACCACTGGTCCATCTGAAAGTGCTTTCTTCAGGCCAAACGATTTCCCATCTTGATCCTTGAGTTCAAAATGAGGAAACCTCTCGCCAACTTGTATGCTCCGCGATTCGGCCGTGACCTTACTTTTAGTAGTTTTGGCCGGAGCCTCTTTCGTCGTCACCTGGGCATGGCAATATCCTGCAAGGGCAACAGTAAGTGCCAATCCAAATAACGGCATCCAAGCCAACGATAGAAATGGTTTTCGACGGACCATGAACAGCCTTAAAATTACGAGAAAGGAATTGCAAGTAGAACTCCCATTATAGCACCACAAACCATCTTTTGCTATTTGCTTCCCCCGGCTTGGTGACTGACCACTTTTTTGTTGGTATTATGCACCGTTCGGCTTGGCTGACCGCCTGTTGGTGCTGCAGTTTCGTGTTGGGATAGGTTAAAAATGAGTAAATTCTCTACTGGTCCAGTGCTTTCGGCGAACAGAGCTGTAATGACGTTCTTGCGGGTGATGATTTTGCTTGTCATTGGCTGCTTCGCTGGCGACGATGGCATGGTGAACGCAAGTCAAGTGTTGCTGTCCACGAGTATCGAAGCAAATGATGTGGCGAGCATTCGAAACTTTTCGTCTTCTCCGAGCAATGCTTTCCTTCTGACATTCGGTGCAATAAAAAGCATTGATCGAACTGTCGTGCATTTTGAACTTCCCGAGAGGCTTGACGACATTCAATCCGCGGCGTTGACCTTTGCTTTGGTTAACAGCGACCCAGATTTGCCGTTAGGGGACTTGGACATTTATTCGTTCTATGGGGATGGAATCGTCAGCGGCGACCAATGGGATGCGGGGCGCTTGTATCATCGAATTACGGATATCGCAGGTGAAGATTTGTGGGAAGGCGGAGATAGGACTGGACCTAGATTCAACACTCAAGTACTTGAGCTGAATGTTTTGCCGTTGCTTGGGCCAAGTGCTGAACAGCATGATTTTGTTAGCTTTGTATTCCGTCCGGGTCAGTCAACTGACAGATACTTTACTGGGGTGGGTTTGGAACAAAGTTCCATTCCTGACCCCACGTTGATAATTTCGCGAGCGGTGCCTGAACCATCAACGTTTCCATGGCTCGTCATTGGGCTGACATTTGTTTTGAGACGCCGCGTTTCGTGAGTGCGGTTCCGCTTTGGCGACCCAGGAGGAGCCCGGTCTGCCTTATGAGAGCGTCCCGCCGATTTGACGATTCACCTGAAGTTGTTGTCAAAGTTTAGCGAACCGATCACCGACGTGGTCTAGATGGCTGTTGAGCTGACGCAGTATGCGCCCAAATCGAGCAGGCTTTTAGAGGTGCCTTACCGCTGTCGAATCAACACCACAGATTCATCGATCATTTTCATTTGGCCGACGACATCTTCGGCTCTAAACCCGAGCTTCTTCGTTAGGAACATTCCGTAGGCATCTTGCTTGTCAAACAGCCCAAACGGAGGATTCCATCGGTATCGCACCGAAAAATTTTCCTCCGGCGTTAAGCGTATCAAATCAGTAAGATGAGACTGCTCGATACGACAAATCATAGTCGTTGTTTCTTTTCCGGGGATGGAGCATTGGCACGCTAGGTCCCCACGCAACACACCATCATCATCCACGTAAAGC